>NZ_JBJHPC010000012.1:0-36635 GCF_045257485.1 Streptomyces sp. YS-3
GCCGAGGGGGAGGCGGGGGCGGCGGCTTCGCGTCAGGAAGGGCGTGAGGTCATGTCCGCCGCACGTAGCGAGGCGGACAAGGCTTCGACAGTTACACCCGGGAGGGCGCGTCCCGCGGTAGCAGAGGCGATACGGCTACCGAACGGAAAGATCTATTCCAGTCCGAGTGTGCGAGGAGCGGCGCCAGATCTGCATCCTGATGTCCAGGAGATTTTGGAGGCGATCCCCGTGCTGGAGCGTGGCCAGGGGCATGGCAGATGCGGCTTGGCGGTGTGCGTATCGCAGGCCTTGAATGATGGGTTCGATCCGACCGGAGCTCGTGCGGCGGCTGTCACTGTGCGAAACTCGGTGGAGCACGCTAAGCACGGAATGGTTGTCGGGCCCTGTGATAGTTGTGTGGCGCTTGAGGATGCGTTCGAAATGAAATTCGAGGGACTCAATGGTTGAATTTTCCGCAGAGGTGGAACGCGAGCTCCGTGCTGCTGGTTGGTTTCAGGGAAGGAGTGTTGATACAAAGTCGTGGCTCGAACATTTCGAGGCAACTGGGCTGCATGCGCATCCGGCTGCACGGGGCTTTTTGGCGGAGTTTGGTGGCATTGCCGTCGACATTTCAGGCCCGGGCGTTAGTCGATCTCGAGAACCATTTGAGTTTGATCCTATGCAATGCCTGGGTGAGGAGGACCGATTCATGGATTGGAGTGAGCACGTCGGTCGCTCGATCTTTCCCATCGGTGTGCACGATTTGGGGAGATTCTTCTTGGGTATCGACGAGGACAGCTCGATCTATCTCGTCGAGACGTGGCTCGCCTCTTTCGGGCGGATGCCAGAAGCGATGGAGAACTTGGTCCTCGGAGTGCGCGCAACTGTCATCGACGACGGGGCCGCGTGAGGATTTTTAGAGAGTAAGGTGCCCAAGTAGTGGGAGCGCGAGGGTCTTTACCGTCCCGGTTTAGTTGCGGATGTACTCCTGATAGAGGGTCGTTGGTCTAAAACTTGGTCCTTTCGAAAGGCGACTACGCACGGGCCGTGCGGCTCGCCGATCGGCACCGGCGCTGCGAACCAAAGGTGTAGTTACGGCAATCGGTGCAATTTTCGGCGTCGGAGCAGCGCCGCGCCGCAGGGGCGTCTTCTCCTGTGGGGGCACACGGTTCCGTCCCGGTCGGCGGGACTGCTTTCAAGACCACGCGGGCTATGATGCGGAAGAGTCCGGCTGCGACAAGGGCCGCCCGAGGCGCAAGTAAATTTTGGCGCGGGCCAGGTGCTTGCGAGGTGTCCTCTCGAGCTTCCCCCGAGTGGCCACAACCCGGGCTAATCGCAGCTCGTCGAGTATTACACACATTGCGTACCGGCTTGCATCGGTGGTTATGCAGATGCGGCGCCATGTGTGGCGGATATTTTGACTCCGAACGGCCTAGCGTTACTCGCTGAAGTAAGCATAAAAGTGACACAGGATGAGGTTCCGGGCATCGTGAGCTTGCTCGATGTAGTAGTCTCAACTTTAGGCGCGGGAGAGGCTATAGTTATTTGCTAGGCAACCTTGGTGTGAGGCGGCGGCCTGTAAATTGGGTGTCCGCTTCAGATGCATTGCTGCAGATAGAAGTTGTTGAATTCCCTTATAAGTGCCTTGTGTGATGGCCGACTCGCAGGGACTTTACGGTGTGAAGTCGTTCACGACATGGAGTTCCGTTGAAGATCCGAATGTACACGATGCGACAAGCGAGAAACGTTTCTCTCTTCCTCGGCGGCGCATTGATCGCAGTAGCCGTGAGTCTGTCATCTGTGCTGGCTCAGGTGTTCCTCGGGCTCCTGGCGCTGCTCGTCGTCGTGCGGTTTTTGTCGCTACCCTCTCAAATCTGGGTCCGCGTCGACGCCGAGGCCATAGCTTGGAAGACGCCACGGGGCGGGGTGAAGAGTGGCCTCTCGCCCTCTGATTCCGTCCGTGTGGAGGACATCGTCTCGGCGGTCGTGATCAAGGAGGAGGCGAACGTCCGAGTTTTCGGGGCGCGGAAGCAGGTGGATATGCGGGGAGTGCGGTTGGGGCTGCGGTCCGGGGAGGGCATCGTGCTGCCGCTTCGGGTCGTCGCCACCAACGTGAGCACCACCTCGCCGCTTCGGGTACTTGTCGACGAATTGAAGCGCCAGCACCCGGAGTTGGCTTCAGGCCTTGCCGTACCGACCATGTGAGCCAAAGGGAAGCACCCGGATCGGTGACCTCGATCAGATCACATCTCGTCGGGGTTCGCCGTCCAGGAGCCGGCCCTCGACGGTACGGGGCCGCATGCGGACGCTGGTGAACTGGGCCGGTTTCCCCACGTGGGACGTCTGCCCTGCTGGTCCGGCGAGCCGGGCCGTCAGGAGGAATCCAACCCCATGATCGGGTTCACAGAGAGACTCCGCGGCGTTGTACGGGTAGAGACCACCATAAGATGACCCTTCATGTTCGGCGGGACGCTCGATGAGGTGCGGCCCGCCGATTTCAGCGGTCCCTCGCTCTCTGGGTGTTACCAGCCGCCGGTGAGCCGCAGCCGGCTGGTGAGCTGGGCGGTCCCGTCGTTCACCCACTGGTCGAGCTCGCCGGTGGCGTCGCTGCGTGCGATGAGGTGGTCGCGGCCCGGCTCGCGGAAGGCGCCGGAGGTGGTCTGCGTGTAGTTCCAGTCGTGGCTCAGAAGCTCCTTGGAGCGGAAGGTGCCATCGGCGTTCGCCCTCCACAGGTACAGATCGGCCCGACTGTCTTTGGCGATGAGGTCGGGTTTGCCGTCGCCGGTGAGGTCCGCGCCAGTGGTCTCGGTGAAGCTCCAGCCCCCAGTCAGCTGACGCGGGCCGCCGAAGGCGCCGTCGCCTCGGCCGGTCCACAGGTGGAGGTTGTTGGCGGTGTCTTTGGCGATGAGGTCGGGTTTGCCGTCGCCGGTGAAGTCGGCGGCGTTGGTTTCGGTGAAGCTCCAGCCGGTGGTGAGCTGGCGGGGGCGGTCGAAGGTGCCGTCGCCTCGGCCGGTCCACAGGTGGAGGTTGTTGGCGGTGTCTTTGGCGATGAGGTCGGGTTTGCCGTCGCCGGTGAAGTCGGCGGCGTTGGTTTCGGTGAAGCTCCAGCCCCCGGTCAGCTGACGCGGACCACCGAAGGTACCGTCACCGTGGCCCGGGGCGTCGATGTCCTGATTGCCGGGCCACAGGTACAGCACCCCTTGGCCGTCCCGGGCGATGAGATCCGCGGTGCCGTCCCGGTTGAAGTCGGCGGCCGTGGTCTGGGAGTAGCGCGGAGCAGGACGGGTGGCCGGGGCGGGGGCCAGTACGTCGGCCATTGTCTGGTTGCCGTTGTCGTTGAGGTGCAGCCGGTCGTCGCCGCGGGTGTAGTAACCGGCGAACAGGCGCGTGGGGTTGAGCGGGTCACGCGTGGCCCGGTCGAAATCGACGTAACTGTCGATGTCCCGGGTCGTGCGGATGTAGCGGTTGTACTCCTGGCGGACCTGCTCCTTGGCCGCGCTGTAGTCCGGATTCCCCTCGAACGCGGGAAGGGTGGCGACGGTGAGGGTGCGGCCGGCGGTGTGCGCGCGCTGGGCGAGGTCGCGGACCGCCGCCACGAGGGCCTCGCTGGTGGCCTCGTTGTACAGGACGTCGTTGACGCCGGAGTACAGGATCAGGTGCGTGGTGTTGGGCTGGTCCAGGGCGTCGCGGTTGAAGCGGCGGACCAGGGCGGGCCCGTAGACGGCGCGGGTACCGGTGCTGTCGGTCAGCAGGCGGTTGCCGGAGATCCCGGCGTTGACGACGCCGCTGGGACGCGCTCCTTGTTGCAGCGCCCGGCTGTAGGCGTCGGTCCACCGCCGGTTGGTGTCGGGGGTGGTGTGGCCGCCGTCGGTCTGCGAGTCGCCGATCGCTACGACGGTGCCACCGCCGGCACTGGCGGTGACGTCCAGCCCGCTGAGGTAGGCCCAGTGCGGGAAGCGCGCGGGAAAGCTCTTGGAGCCGCTCGCTGCGGCGAGGTCGCTGTCATCCCCCGGCGCCGACGCGTACGAAGTCGTCAGCGTGTACTGGTGGTACGGGGCGGTGGCCACCGGCTCGGGCAGGTACAGGCTGACGAGGAGGTTCTCGTCGGCCTTGACGGGAAAGTCCGCGGGATCGCTGTCGATGCTCTGGCCCGGTGCGATCACCGTTTGTCGCGTACCGCCGAACGACAGGGACACGGGGGTGTCCTGGGCGGCGGCACCCTGATCCTGGCGGGCGATCGTGGCGTGCCCGATCGTCACGGGTTCCGTGCTGAAGGTGTTGGCCAGGTGGATGCGTGCGGAGCTGCCGGCGATGCTGGTGTGCACCACCATGCGGATCGTCTGGCGTCCGGTGACCTGGGACTCGGCGGCGGGGGCCGCCGTGCCGAGGGCTGTGCCCCAGGTACGGGTCCACTCGGCCGCCGCCGTGCGGGTGGCGGCGACGGGCGATGACGCCGGGGGGCGCTGGACGGCCGCCGCGGCGGAGGTGTCGACGGCGAACAGGGCGGCCGACAGCCCTGTCGCCACCATCACCGTCCCGCGTATGCGTGTCATCCCCCGGTACCTGCGCGGGCGGGAGGGCGTCATCGGTGGTTCTCCTCGTACGGGTTGCTGTGTCGAGCAGGTGGTGGAGACGATCTGGCCGGGGGTATGCGCGGATGTACGCACACCCCCTGCCGTCGGAACGGAAGTGCGGCTGGCATGCGGCAGCCTCGCCAGGGCTATGCGGTCATGAGCGCCCGTGCCGGGCAGCGGCGCTGCCCGGCACGGCTGTATCGCTCGGTGGAGCCCAAGGGTTCGGGCGACGCGGAAGGGTCTTTGAGGCAGGAGGGCAAGCACTTTGGCCCTGATATTGCCGTTACCAGTTGTTGGTGAGTCGGAGGGGGTTGGTGAGCTGCGGGTTTGCGGTAATCCACTGGTTGAGGTCGCCGGTGGTGTCGCTGCGGGCGATGAGGTAGTCACGGCCCGGACCGCGGAAGGCTCCCGCAGTGGTCTGGGTACTGGCCCAGTTGCGGCTGAGGAGTTCCTTACCGCGGAAGGTGCCGTCTCCCTTGCCCTTCCAGATCCAAAGGTCGCTTCGGCTGTCCTGGGCGACGAGGTCGGTTCTGCCGTCGCCGTTGAAGTCACCTGCGGTGGTCTGGGTGAAGTCCCAGCCGCCGGTCAGGCGGCGGGCGCGGTCAAACGCACCGTTGCCCCGGCCTGTCCACAGCTGGAGGTTCTTGGCGGAGTCCTGGGCAATGAGGTCGATCTTGCCGTCGCCGTTGAAGTCGCCCGCGGTGGTCTGGGTGAACTTCCAGCCGCCGGTCAGGCGGCGGGCGCGGTCAAACGCACCGTTGCCCCGGCCTGTCCACAGCTGGAGGTTCTTGGCGGAGTCCTGGGCAATGAGGTCGATCTTGCCGTCGCCGTTGAAGTCGCCGGTAGTGGTCTGAGTGAAGTTCCAGCCATCGGTCAGGCGGCGTACACGTCCGAAGGTTCCGTCGCCGCGCCCCGGGGAGTCGATGTCCTGGTTGCCGGGCCAGAGGTAGAGGGTGCCGCGGCTGTCGCGGGCGAGGAGGTCCGCGGTGCCGTCGCGGTCGAAGTCGGCCGCTCTCGTCTGGGTGAAGTGGGGGGCGGGGCGGGTGGCCGGGGCAGGCGCCAGGGTGTTGGCCATGGCCTGGTTGCCGTTGTCGTTCAGGTGGAGGCGGTCGTCGCCGCGGGTGTAGTAGCCGGCGAACAGGCGGGTGTGGTCCAAGGGATCACGGGTGGCCTGGTCGAAATCGGCATAGCTGTCGATGTCCCGGGTCGTGCGGATGTAGTCGTTGAACTCCTGACGGATCTGCTCCTTGGCCGCGGTGTAGTCGGGGTCACCCCTGAAGGGGGGGATGGTGGCGACGGTCACGGTCAGGCCTGCGGCGTGTGCGCGCTGAGCGAGGTCGTGAATGGCCTGGATGAGAGCCTGGCTGGTGGCGTTGTTGTAGAGGATGTCGTTGACGCCGGCGTAGATGATGACCTTTCGGACGCCGGGCTGGGCCAGGGCGTCGCGGTCGAACCGGTTGAGTACCGAGGGGCCGTAGGAGGCGCGGGATCCCGTGCTGTCGGTGAGGAGCCGGTTGCCGGAGATCCCGGCGTTGACGATGCCGCTGGGGTGCGCGGATCTCTGCAGGGCACGGCTGTAATCGTTGATCCAGCGCTGATTGGTGTCGGGGGTGGTGTGGCCGCCGTCGGTCTGCGAGTCACCGATCGCCACGATCGTGCCGCCACCGGCGCTGGCGGTGACGTCCAGTCCGCTGAGGTAGGCCCAGTTGCCAAAGCGTGCGGGGAAGCTCGCACCGCTGCTGGCCGTGGCACGGTCAGCGGTGTCTCCCGGCGCCGACGCGTAGGACGTCGTCAGGGTGTACTCGTGGTACGGAGCCGTCGTAACCGGCTTGGGTAGGTAAAGAGTGACCAGGAGGTTCTCGTCGGCCTTGACCGGGAACGCCGCGGGATCGCTGTCGACGCCGGCGCCCGGCGCGATCTCGGTCTGGCGGGAACCGTTGAATGTCAAGGAGACAGGAGTGCCCAGGGCCGAGGCCCCCTTGTCCTGGCGGGCGATTGTGGCATGCCCGATCGTCACGGGCTCCGTGCTGAAGGTGTTGGCCAGGTGGATGCGGGCGGTCCTGCCGGCGGTGCTGGTGTGCACCACCATGCGGATGGTCTGCCCTCCGGTGACCTTCGACTCGGCGGCGGGGCCCGCGGTGGCAAGGGCCGTACCCCAAGTCCGTGTCCACGCACCACTTGAGGACTGACCGGCAGCCGCAGGCGACTTGACGGGCGAGTGCAGTCCGCCAGTTGTGGGCGGGTTCGTGGGAGAAGGCTGGCCAGCAGCCGCAGACGACCGTGCGGGCGAGGGCTGACCGGTGGTCACCGACGGCCCCGTGGGTGAGGGCTGTGCGTCGGGGGCGGTCGACTGCGCGGGGGAGGGCACTGCGTCGGGTGCGGACGGCCCCGCAGGTGACGGCTGTGCGGCTGCCTGGCTGGGCACGCCGAAGGCGAACAGCGCGGTGGACATACCAGCGGTGTGCATGCCCACCATCGCCGCGCGCACGCGTGTGCTGCGCCGGTCCGGGGGTTTGCGATGGGTGCCCATGAACAGTTCTCCTTTTGCGGGGTGAAGACAGGTAACAAGTACTCGTCCCGCCAGGGCAGGAATGGGATGGATGGCCTGCGGCTCGGTGCGGGAGCGCTACGACGCGAAGGTGCGCCTGCTCGGTGCGGCCGCGACGATGCCAAGGGCCCAACTCGCCGCAGAACGACTGCAGCGCCATAGCCGTGAGGGGTGTCCGTAAGGCACACGGACACCCCTGCTCCGCATCGGTCAGGGCATCTGATCGGCCGGTACGGGTGCTACTGCCCGGGTGCGGTGGCGCTCCCGAAGGTGCCGTTGCCGTTCCCGGCCCACAGGCGCAGTTCCCCGCCGGTGGTACGGCCGACCAGGTCGGCCTTGCCGTCACCCGTGAAGTCGCCGGCCACCGTCTGCGTGAAGTTCCATCCGCCGGTGAGCGCCCGCGCGCCGCCGAAGGTGCCGTTGCCGTTTCCGGGCCACAGGCGCAGCTCGCCGCCAGCGGTACGGGCGATCAAGTCGGCCTTGCCGTCACCGGTGAAGTCAGCAGCCGTGGTCTGGGTGAAGTCCCAGCCATCGGTCAGCTTGCGCGGAGCGCCGAAGGCGCCATTGCCGTTTCCGGGCCACAGGCGCAGCTCGCCGCCAGCGGTACGGGCGACCAGGTCGGCCTTGCCGTCACCGGTGAAGTCATCGGCGGTGGTCTGGGTGAAGTCCCAGCCGCCGGTCAGCTTCTTGGGGGAGCTGTACGTACCGCTGCTGCTGCCCGTCCACAGGAACAGGTCGCCGGCAGAGTTGGTGGCCACCAGGTCCGCCAGGCGGTCGCCGGTGAAGTCGTCGGCGGTGGTCTGACCGAAGCCCCAGCCGCCGGTCAGGTGCCTGGCGGCGGCGAACAAGCCGTTGCGGGCGCCGCTGCGGACGCTCAGGGACTTGTCCGCGGCGACGGTGAACAGGTCGGTGACAGCGTCACCGTTGTCGTCACCGGCGACCGTAATGGCCGGGGCCGCGGCCGCATCCCGGAACACCACGGTGCTCACCCACGCCGAGAGGTCGTCGAGGCGGGCGTCGAGGGCGCTGGTGCGCTTCTCGTTCTCGTCGGTTCCCAGGCAACCGCCCTGCCAAGAGCGGATGTTGAGCGCGACGAGCTCGGCGCCGTCACCGCTGCCGCGTACCGCCGGGGCCCCGGCGTCGCCCTGGCAGATCACCGCGTTGTCGGAGCCGTTCAGCCCCACGGAGGCAGGGTCGGTGTAGGCGACGGTGAAGACGGAGGTGTGGAGCTTGTTGGGCACCCATTCGGTCTTGGTCCGCCCGTACCCGGCGACCTGCAACTGCTCACCTTCCGCCGCAGCCCTGGCGGCGACCTTGACCGGCTTGGCGGCGCTCTCCGGGACGCGCTGGGCGAGCTTGACCATCACCACATCACGGTCGGGGCGCGGGACCAGTTCGACGGCCTCCTGCACACTGCCGGTCGCCTGGGCCAGATCAGTACGGCCCACGGTGACGGTGGTCTTGACCTCGGGCTTGCCGGCCAGGGCCGGCTTGCCGCCGTCACTGAAGCAGGTCGCGGTGGTGATGACCCACTGGGCGTCGACCAGGGCGCCCGAACAGGCGACGCGGTCGCCGATGTTCAGCTTCGCGGTGAAGGCATAGTCGTTCCCCCTGGTGTCGTCACCGGCGAGGGCGGTGGCGGGGGCAGCGGTCAGCAGTCCTGCTCCCACCGCGGTGGCGAGCAGACTGGTCGTCCACGCGGCGCGCGAACTGACTGTAAACATGGTGATCCTTGGAGCTTGCAGAGGAAGAAGGTGCCCGATCGGGCAGGGCGGCGTTCGACGGCCGGGGGGCCTCAGTAGCCGTAAGTCAAGACGCTGACGTGGTGGGCATGCTCTAGCGGTACAGAGACACGAGCCTCACGCAGTGCCTGGTGGCGGCGTCAGGGCCGAGGCCCGTCCGTCAGCCGGTCACGCGCAGCTCGACCAGGACGGAGCGCTTGCCGATGTCGCTGGTTTCACCGACGGGGGTGTATTCGTTCTGCTCGCCGGGCTGGGCGGCGGGGGCGTTGACGACTTCCTGCGTGCCGTCGGCCTTGGCGGTGAGGGTGGCCTTCACCGGGTGGGCCTTGGTCCAGATGCCGTAGGCGTCGGGAAGTTCCAGCGTCACAAAGCCCTGCTTGCCGCTGACGGTGAAACAGAAGTAGTGACCGCCGATGTACGACTCGACCTGGATGTCGTAGCCACTGTCGCAGTTGGTCAACAGGATGTGACCGTCACCCCGCTTCAGGGTGATCTTCTGGTTCTGGAGGATCTGCGCCGCGTTGGGGTAGGCGAAGCTCTCGGCGGTCGACGGCATGTCAGCGGCGTCCGCCGCAGAGGAATTGGCCTTGGGAGCTGCCTGTGCCGCAACAAGCGCAGTGAAGCCGACTGATGCCGCAACCACCCCAACACCGGTCGATATGAGCGCCTTACGGGCACGGGACAACGTCACAACATCCTCACAATCATGGAGCACAGGCACATGAGAAACCCATGAGATTCACGTAAGTAAAACATATGTAAGATGCACTTGAGCGCGCCCCCGACCCCATGACCAGGGGGAGTTGTGGTCTCCCGGGGGAGAGCCGCGCCTACCGAGACACGCCTTCGCAGTCGCATGCACCTTCCCCTTGCCTGATGAGTGCAGGGGGAACCTCGACGCACTTGCCGGGTGGGCAGCTACAACCGTTCGCGCTGGACGCGAAAGGAATAAAACGGGTGAAACGTCCACTGCCCTTTGTGAGAACTGCGCACTCCCCATCAGACAGACAGCGGCGGCAGGGTGGCCTGCGCACCGTTTACGCCGCACTGCTGCCCTCGGTACTCGCCGCCGGGCTGCTGAGCACCACACCCGCCTCCGCGGACTCCACCGTCGATCTGTCAGAGAACCGTGGGCTGACCGTCGAGTACTGGAGAACCGGTGGCGCGGGGGTGAAGGAGGCCGCAGAGCGCGCGCTCCTGGGAGGCCCCGAGGAGATCAGACAGTTCCTCGGCACCAAAAACGACCTGCAGCGCACCGATGACCGGGTCGATGTCAGCCGGATCATCAACGCGGGCGGCACAGGGGTACGCGAAGCGGCCAAGAAGGCCCTCGAGTCCAAGAACCCAGACGATGTGGCCGCCTTCCTGCGGGAAGGCTGGAAGGCCCCGTTCGAGACAGATCAGCGCGCCGAGGTGTCGCGGATCATCAACTTCGGCGGTACCGGCGTCAAGGACGCGGGCAAGGCTGCCCTGGAGGGCAGCCAGGACGACGTGGCCAAGTTCCTGGCCGACGGTCAGTACGACGCCAGGAAGATCGACAACCGGGTCAAGGTCTCCAAGCTCATCAACTCCGGCGGCCCGGCTATGAAGGCTGCCGGGAAGGTCGCACTGCAAGGCAGCCCGGACGACATCGTCGAGTTCCTCGAGATCGGCCAGTTCACCGCTCGCAACCGCGACCAGGAACGTGCCAGCATCGCCCAGCTCAACGAGCAGGCCGTCCAGGCCGGGCAGCAGGCCGAGGAAGCTACCGAGGCAGCCCAGGAAGCCTCCGCCAAGGCGGTCGCCGCCTCGGACCTGGCCATGAAGGCAGCGAAGACAGCTGCGGACGAAACGAAGGACGCCAAGGCCGAAGCCGGTATGGCCGCTTCCAAGGCCAAGCAGGCTGCGGCCGCTGCCAAGGCTGCGGCCGCAGCCGCGCAGACGGCGATCGGCGCGGCCAACGCAGCCAACCGCTCGGCCCGTGTTGCCGCCCTGGCAGCCGCGCAGACCGCGAGCGCCGCAGCCGCAGCCGCCAGCGCCGCGGACGACGCCTACAACGCCTCGCTCGCCGCGCTCGGCAACAAGAACAAGGCTGAAGACGCCAAGAACTACGCTCAGAACGCCCGAAAGGCCGCCGGACTCGCCAAGACCTCGGCAGCCGCCGCCGAACAGGCCGGCAAGGCATCCGTCGCCGCTGGCGCAGCAGCGAAGGCCTCGGCCGATGCCGGGGCCAACGCCGATGCCGCAGCAGCCTCGGCTGACGAGGCCAACGCCTCGGCCGAAGCGGCCGGCATCCATTCCGGCGAGGCCAAGGCGGCAGCCGCAGAGACCCGCCGCCACGCCCGGGAAGCCAACCGCGCCGCCGCCGCTGCCCAAGCCCTGGCCACGAAGTCCGCCGACGCGGCGTTCGAGGCCCGCGACCACGCGAACAAGGCTGCCGGCCACGCTGAGAAGGCTGCGGATGCCGCAGAAGAGGCGGCCAAATATGCGGGCGACGCGACCAGGCTGTCCGCCGAAGCGGACAAGCAGGCGGCCAAGGCCAAGGAGGCAGCCGACGACGCAAGCGCGGCCGTCGCCTCCGCTAAGAAGCTCTTCGCGATTGCCCGGGAAACAGAGACCGAAGAACTCACCGCCCGCAACCACGCCGCTGTTGAGCGTGCCAAGTCCAACCAAACCGCCAGCGAGGAGTTCACCAAACAGCTCGCCCAGGTCGCCCTGGAAGACACCAACATCACCAACGATGCCGCCGCACTCGCCGTAGAGGCTGACAAGCCCGGAGCCGACACCAAGGCCATCGCGGCCAAGGGCCGCGCGGTCGCGCTGCGCGCACTCAAGCACTACGGTTCCTGGCGCCAGGAAGCAGCCGCTCAAGCCCTCTCCGGCGACAACACCGCCATCCTTGACTACTTGCGGACCGGAATCACGAAGGCTGCAGCAGACGAGGTGCGCCAGCAGGTCACGGACCTCGCTTCGGCCAGCCCCTACGAAGCGGTACGCACCGGTGCGGCGGAGTCATTGAAGGGCAGCGATCAGCGGGTCCGCGACTTCTACGCAAGCGGCCAGTACGAGGTGGCGGCGATCGACTACCGCGTACTGATCTCAAAGATCAACAACGCTGGCGGACCGAGTGTGAAGGAGGCGTCCAAGGCCGCCCTCGCCGACGGCAGCGCCAAGGCCATGTCTGCCTTCCTCAACAGCGGCCAGTACGAGGCCCGCAACATCGACGAGCGAGTCCTCGCGAGCAAGCTCGTCAACGACGGTGGCCCCGAGGTCAAGGGCGCCGCCCTGGCCGCGCTGCAGAGCTCCGCCGACCAACTCCACACCTTCATCCAGGTCGGCCAGTACATGGCCGACCGAAAGGACCAGCTCACCAACAACCACGTCGCCCAGGTCCAGCGCCTGATCAACGAAGCCGACGGAGTAGCCGCCACCGCCAAGAAGAACGCCTATCTCGCCGCCAAGGCGGCAGCCGACGCTGGCCACGCCAAGGACAAGGCTAACGAAGCCGCAGCCGAAGCCGACAAAAACGCCAGACTAGCCACTACCTACGCTAATGCGGCCAAAGACTCGGCCGACCAGGCCCAGGTCAGCGCCAATCAGGCCGCCAAGTCAGCCCAGACCGCCCGCAACGCCGCCGATGCCGCTGACCGCGACGCCGCAGCAGCCGACGAATCCGCAGCCCAAGCAGAATTTTCTGCCACATACGCCCGGAGTTCTGCGGAATGGGCCAATGATGCCGCCGATTCCGCTTACGCTTCTGCTTTGTCTGCTGGTAAGAGTTCCGGTGAGGCTCAGAAGTTGGCATCCCAGGCATGGGCTGATGTGGCAGCGAAGCGACAGGCTGAAGAGGCTGAAGCTCGCCACAAGGCTGATGAGCGCCGCAAGCAGCAGGAACAGAGCGAGCGTAAAAAGCACAAGTGCGTCCAGTTCATGAGCCGGGACAGCCTGGCTCCCTGCGTATACGACGAGAACGCCATCATCGTGATGCCCTCGGTCGACATGGACTTGGCCCAGCTCCTCCTCAAGGGAGGCATGGAAGTCCTCGGCATCAACGATGTCCTCAACTGCGTCAAGGATCCCAGCCTCGGTAAGTGCACCCTTGCTGCAGCTGGCGTGCTCCCTATCGGCAAGCTTAAGCTCGCTAAGAAAGCCGCCGAAGGCGTCGAAGACATCGCTAAGGGGTCACGAGCCGTCAAGGCAGGTGAAAAGTGCCTCACGTGCTTCCTCGCGGGCACCAAGGTCCTAATGGCGGGCGGGGCCAGCAATAGCATCGAGGCCGTAAAGGTCGGGGATTCGGTAGTCGCTACTGATCCCGTCAACGGCTTGACTCGGCAGCGTACGGTGACTGGCCTCGTCATCACCGAGCACGACAAGCTCTTCAACGAGCTCACCATCAGTACTCCGCTTGGTGCCGAGCAGCTCACTGCGACTTACGAGCATCCTTTCTGGTCGCCGACGGCGAAGGCCTGGATTAAAGCCGCTTCCCTGCGCCCCGGCATGACCCTGAGAACGGTTGACGGAAGTACAGTCACCGTGCAGGCAAACCGTGCTTTCGGGATGAACGCAAGAACCTACAATCTGACTGTCAGTGACCTGCACACCTATTACGTGATGGCAGGTCATACACCGGTACTCGTGCACAACGCGGGCTGCGGGCCTCAGTTCCGCGACGACACCGCGCACATCTTCCGCGACGGTCACCCTGGACATCTAAAGACTGATACTCCCGAGAACCGCGCACTGATCAAGAGTGCAATCAGTCCGGAGAACCTTAAGCAAAAGATCGAACTCCCCAACGGAAATGGAACCCTCGAGAAGTACACTAAGAACCTTCCTGACGGTACCCAGGTGTGGGTAGAAGTGCGCAATGGTAATACCATCACCAATGGTGGACTGAACCCGACTCACCAGTGAAAGAGAAAATCGTGGGCGAATACTCAATGGATGAGCATCAAGCATTCGAAGCCATGTCAAGGTTTATCTGGCAGTTCGCCAACCGTGCTGGCGATGACCTCCTGACGCTTCTTGGGGATATTTCCATGGAGAATGGAAAGACCTTCGACCCAGCTGCATGGACCGACTGGATGGAATGTGTGAAGGCAACTATGCGTACGAACTCGTAGCGTTTCGCTCCTCGGTTCCTTCAATACGGCGCCTGTAGCCCTCCACAGGAGAACCTCCTGTGGAGGGCTGCGCCAGCGCGTTCACCTCACCTGTATCCGCTCCGGCCTGGACCGCGCGTGGCTTCGTAAGCCCCGGCGGGCAGGACGGAGTCCACCAGCTGCCCGCTCATGCTGCCCGCAGCCAGGACAACGCTGGCCGGTACCGACTGACCATCGGTTAGTTGTAAGCCGCATTCGGCGGCGGACGAGATGCGCGAGCAGGTCGCCTCCAACAGCCCCTACGGAGCCGTACGCACCGGTGCGACTAAGGCATAAAAAGGCAACGACCAGCAGGTCGGCGACTTCTATGCTGCCGGCCAGTACGAGGTGACTGCCATCGACTACCGGGTAGTGATCTCAAAGATCAACAACGCTGGCGGCGATCCGCGCGGGGTCTGGGCAGCGGGCGTACCCGCGAAGAGCTCGCCGCCATCAGGACCTGGGCCCGCGAGCACGGTCACCAGGTCGCCGACCACGGCATGGTGCCCAAGCGGATCCTGGAGGCATACGACGCCGCGCACCCGGCGCCGGTCCGGAAGGCCGGCTGACCCATGGCCGCCGTCGTCGATGCCCGCCCTCCGGCATCGCTCGCGGTCATCCGTCCAGGACGCGGGCAGATAGATCGGTCTCGCTCAGGCCGGTGGCCTCGCGGATGGCCTGCTCGGTGTCGCCGTTGTTGTGCATAGAGATTGCCATGGCCTCGTGCGCGGACAGGGCCCGGGCGGCGGGGGTGTTCGTCACAGTGGGTGCGTCTCCGGTTTCCGGTAGGAGGGGGAGCAGGGCGGTGAGGGTGTCGGTGTCGGTGGGCAGCCCGAGGACGTCCAGGAGCAGGGCGAGGTCGTCCTTGTCGCGGGAGCTGCGGGCGGTGATCCGGGCCGCGGCGGCGAGTTGCTGCGCCGGGTTCGGGTCCAGGCGCAACGCTTCGGCCTCGAGGGCTTCGGTCCAGTCGGTGAACATCACGCGGCCTTGCCGCTGGCGACCAGCTCCAGCACGTGCCGGTTGGACGCGGCCTGTGCGGGGGTGATCGGCTCCGTCCAGCGGTTGTACGGCGCGGGCCGGGTGGGGATGCCCTCCAGCTCCAGCCTGGCGAGGGCCAATTCGCGGACGGTCGGCGGCACGACGCGCGCCGCGCGCTGCTGCTCACGGCGGCGGCGGTCCTGTTCGGCGACTACGCCGATCCAGTCGTCCCCGAGCCGCGCCGCGAGCTGCTTGCGCAGTTGCTTGCGGTCGCGGGCGGTGGTCGCCGCCCACACCCCGGCCTTCGCCAGGTCGGCGTTGGCGAGCGCCCACTTCAGGCAGCCGTTGACTATCGGGCAACCGGAGCAGGCGTGCTTGGCCTTGAGGAGGGCCTTCTCCCGGGCGCGGGGGTCTTCACCGGTGTTGTGGATGTCCTCGATGGCGAACAGGCCGGGTTCCGTGCGGCAGCGCAGGGCCTGGTCGGTGTGGGGGAAGGGGATCCGGTCGTCGGCCGCGATGAACGTCTGCGGCTGCCGAATGCCGGTGCGGTTGCCGCTCATGAAGTGCCCTCCGGAGCGAGGTGGGGGAGTTGGAGGAGGAGCTGGTTCACGAGGTCCTGCGTGGGGCGCCACGGTCCGAGTTTCAGCCACGGGATGGGGAGCGCGAGCTCCTGGACGTCGGTGAGGACCAGATGGAACGCGTCGGGCTGCGCCCAGCGGGAGGAGGGGGCGGCGCCGACGGCGTCCTGGTGGCAGCCGGTGAGACGGGCGACGCCGATGACGGCCCGGGTGTGCAGGGCGCGGTCGCGGATCGCGGTGGCGACCAGCGGGTCGCGCATCGGGGCCCGCTCGGTGGCGGCTCCGGCGTGCAGCAGTACCAGGCTGCGCCAGGACCAGGGGGCCGGCCTGTTCTCCACGTCCTTCCCCGCGAGGATGCAGGTCGTCCAGGGCTGGCGGATCGTGATGCCGCGGACCCAGGTGCCCGGGTCGGCGGGGTGGGTGGCCGTGTTCATGCCGTCCGTCCCAGCAGGTTGGTGCCCGGCCGTCCGGCGCGGCGGCCGTTGATGGAGGGCATCGTGGCGTGCTGCGGTCCCGCAAGGACGGCGCGGCCGGTGTGCTTGCCCGCATACATCGCGGCGTCGGCGGCCCGCTGGAGCATCGCCAGGTCACGGGTGCCGAGGATGTCGGGGCAGGCAGCGCCGATTGAGGCGGCGACGTCGACCAGGGCGCCGTCATTGGCCTCCACCGGCTGCGTGAGCAGGGCGGTGAGCTGGGCGAGACGGAACTCGCGGCGGGTAGGTCCGATCCGCACGGCGAAGGCGAACTCGTCCCCTCCGAGCCTGCCGACCGCCGCGCGGTTGCCCGCCCAGGCGGTGAGCCGGGCGGCGGTGGCGGCCAGGACGCGGTCGCCGGCGGCGTGCCCTCCGGGTCCGTCATTGATCTGCTTGAAGTGGTCCAGGTCCACGATCCCGACCAGGGCGTGGTCGCCGTACCGGTCGGTGATCTGCCGGGCCTTGGCGGTGAAGCCGTCGCGTCCGAGCAGACCCGTGAGCGGGTCGCGGCGGGCGGCGGACAGCTTGCGGTGCAGCGTGAGCGCGTGCACGGTCCAGCCGGTCAGCGGCACGGCGAGTGTGGTGAGGAACAGGGCACGTTGCCCGATCGGGGCCTGTAAGGGCACGGTGGAGGCCATACTGGTCTCTCCCTCTCGTCATGTACGGGATGGGTGGCCCGGGGCGGCCGACTGGTTTTCCGGCCTTTGGCGGCCGTCCCGGGGCGGATTCAGAACGTGCGGCGCGTGCCGAGCAGGCCGTGGGGGTTCATCCACGGAGCGGCCGTCGCCTTGTTCCAGTCGAGGTCCCAGTCGGGCCGCAGCCCCCGGGCACCCCAACAGCTGACGAAGTCGTGCGGGATCTCCTGCCCGGCCTGGTGCAGCAGCCGTGCCTGGTCGTAGGCGTCGTGCGCGGCGTTGCGGGCAGCGAGGGGGTCCTCGGCCAGGCCGACGAAGATGTGGATGCGCTGCCCAGGCTGGTCGTTGTGCTTGGTGGGGACGTCAACCTCGAAGTAGCGAAGCGGCATGACGGCCCATCTCCTTCCATCACTGGTCGTGAACCGGCGCTCAGTGGCCGGTCGCGTGGGCGACGGTGGTGCGGACGGTGTCCGCAAGCAGCACGGTCAGCTCGTGGCCGTGGCCGACGGCGTCCTCCAGACGCTCGATGAGCTCCGGGGGCAGGCCGCGGTTGCGGGCGCCGGCAAGGATGCCCTCCAGATAGAGGACGTCGGCCAGGACGCGGCCTCGGACGTCCAGGACGCAGGGCTGCACGGTGAGGACGTCGGCGTTCTTGGCGGTCGCCAGTTGCGCGTGGTCGGCGGCTTCGGTGTAGGCGGTCTCGGTCTGCTCGGTGAGCAGTGCGTCGACCTGGGTGGCGTCGCCGTAGGCGCGGCGCCAGCCGAAGCGGGCGGCGGCGGCTTCCATGAGGGAGCGGCGGGCTAGGGGCACGGTGACCTCCGGGGGAGGGCCAGTCGTCCGGTCTCGGCTGATCGGACGGACACCGCACGGCCCCGCCGTCGGCCGCCCGGGGGCGGTGCGGCGGGGCCGTACGGAGAGCGTCCGGTCAGCGCTGGGGGCGGCGCAGGATCGTGAACTCGGTGCCGGTGCTGTAGGTGCGCGGCTTGGCGGTCAGGAACTCTGGCTGCTTGTCAGCGAGACGCTGCAGCTCCTCCTCGATCCAATCGATGGAGCACTGGAGGGCGAGGGGGTCCAGGTGGAAGCTGGTGAGGTAGACCGTGGCGTCGTAGTCGGAGCGGCGCTCCGCGTTCAGCCGCCCAAGCACGATCTCGCGGGCGGTGTCATCGCCGGGGCAGCCCGCCAGGTCGCGGGGGAGCGCCCGGCACTGGGCGGCGTGGGCGTTGGCGATTTCCCCGCCCACGTGCTCGGAGACGATGTAGTTGTCGTGGTCCGTCTTGGAGCGGGTGCGGTAAGAGCAGCCCGGGCAGGTGACGGCGTAGTAGGTGCCGTTGACTCCGGCGTCGGCGGTGTAGACGAGGACGACGGCACCGGCCAGTCCGAGGAAGCGCTGGGTGACGATCACGCCCTCGGGCTTCCAGGTCTCGCCGATCTCCGGCCACGGCTGCGGGGTGTGCTCCGGCTCGGTGTGGGTGCGGGAGAAGAGGCTGAGTGCCATGGGGTTACTGCTCCTTGTGGTCGGCCTGGGCGTGGATGCGGGCGATGGTTCGGCGGGTGGCGGCGATCACGAACTGGGTGGCGAGAGCGCCGACGACGCTGGCGTAGGTGATGGAGAAGATGGCGGCGGTGCTCACCGGCTGTCGCCTCCCGTCGGCTGCCGGTCGGCGAGGGCCAAGAACTCCACGGCGAGGTCCGGCGCGGACAGGATGGTCCGCAGGATCGAGACGAGGCCGTCGCGCTCGATGGGGTTGAGCCGGTCCCACAGGGCGTGGGCGTCACTGTGCGCACCGAGGGCCTTGAGGTAGTCGTCCTCGTTGGTGGCGGTGTGCTCGGTGCCGCACCGTCCGCACCGGAAGATGGCCTGGTCCCAGCCACATGCGGGGGTCACCTGCGGTTGCCCATGCGCAGGGTGATCCAGGTGGTGACGAGGGCGGCAGCCACGCCGATCGCGCGGTGGGCCGCCTGGTCCAGCTCCATCAGCGCGGTCCCGGGGCCGGAGACGTCCTGGATGGCGTTGGGGCACTCGGTGCCCTCGCCGCCGGTCTTGCGGACGACGGTGGCGTGCTTGATGTAGCCGGACTTTCCGGTCTTCTCCGCGAGCCAGAGCAGCGGGTCGCGCCTGTCCAGGATTCCGTGGGTGATCGCGTTGATTGCTGCGCCCGTGAGCAGGGCGCTGGCGGGGACGCCGTAGCCGAGGGTGCGGGTGACGGCGAGGGCGGAGGCGAGCTGTACGGCGCTGTAGCTGGCGACGTGTCGGCTCACCGAGCGGCGGCCGTAGGCGCTGGCAGTGCAGGTGCGGCCTTCCTTGCCGTGACGCCAGGGGCTCTCTTCCACCGGGGAGCCGTCGTTCTTGTAGACCAGGTGGGAGCCGTGCATTCCCTTGGTCGTCGCGTCGTGCGAGTTCTGCACGAACTGGTCCCCCAGGGCATGGACTCCGTCGAAGACGGCGGTCAGGGCGGCGACCAGGGCGAGGCCCTCGATGGCGCGGCGGCGATCGGTCATGCTGGGTGTGCTCCTCATCTCGGATTCGGGGCGGGGTCGGGGGCGGCCGGCCTCTTGCCGAGGCTGCGGTCGCCCCGTGGTGCCTTCGCCCCCGGCCGGTCGCCGGCCGGGGCGGTGGTGTCCAGAGCGGCTGCTCGTTCCAGGCCGGGATGGGCAGGAGCCGGATGCGCGGCTCGCGCCGGTCGGACCAGCAGCCGCAGCCTCCATCTCGGGGAAGGCTCCGCCGGTCCACCTGCCGCCCTCGCCGTGGCAGTGCGGGCAGTCCGGCCGGGGGCGGACGGTGATTGCGATGCGGTGCCGGTCGGCGTCGAGCTTGAGGTGACTGGCCTTGAGCGCGGCGGAGGCCGTCGCCGCGGCGAGCGGGACGGCGGCAGCCAGCAGCAGGTCACCGTGCAGGTGGCGGGGGTCATCTGAGCGGGATAGCTCGGCAGGTGGCGGCGTGGTTGTTGGCGTCCGGCCGGATACAGAACAGGAAGTCCTCCTCGGGCGGTCTGAGGAGTCGCCGCAGCCGTGGCAGCCCCAGCGGTTCTTCTCCGAGTGCTTGCCGGGGCCGGTGACATCCACGTACGAGCCGCCGACGGTGATGAACCGGATGAGCAGGTTGTTAGGGCGGTCCGGCTCAGTGAATGCGGCGAGGGTGGCGGTGCTCATGAGCTGGTGTCCTCTCAGATCAGGCGGCAAGCAGGTGCTTGGCCGGGGGAGCGATGTAGGAAGCGGGGTCGGCGGGCGTGCCGTCGTAGCACTCCAGGCACGAGCCCAAGGTTTTGAGCGGAATGCAGTGGAAGAACTGTCCGGCGGCCACACCTACGCGCTGGCCAACGGCGAGCGCCTGGAGCTCGCCGCCGGCGACGTCATCCGGATCAAGCGCAACGACTACCGCACCCGCCGCGGCGGCGACGTCGACGTCCTCAACGGCTACCGGGGACAGGTCACCTACGCCGCCAAGGTCGGGGTCGCCGTCGAATGGCGCCCCCCCCGCCGACGACGGCGGTTACGCCGTCGAGCGGGCCTGGATCACCGCCGACCAGATCGCCGACGGCACCCTGCAGCACGGCTATGCGATGACCATCGTGGCCGCCCAGGGACTCACCTGCGACTACACCCTGGCCTACGGCGTGGGAGCGTCCGCGAACGACCTGTACCCGGTGATCTCCCGGGATCGGATCGCCACCCACTGTGGCTGGCCGCCGACGTCGTCGAGAGCGAGGAGACCCGCCTGCGTCTCGGCGAGGCCCGCAGCGAGCAGGAGCGGCTGGAGCGGACGGTCGCCGCGTACGCCGACTCCCTCGAGGGCGACACCGACGACCGGATGGTCTCCGGCGAGCTCGCGCCCGCCCCCGAGGTCCGGCCCCTGGCGCCCGTCCCGCACCAGGTGCAGCCCGAGCACGAAGGGGCCGTCCCCGGCTCGGCGGAGCCCGACGCGACCGCTGAGCGTGCGGCGGCCCGCCAAGCCCGCCTGGACGCCGCCCGGGAACGTCTGCAGGACGACGACGTCCCGCAGATCACCGAAGAGCAGCAGGCCCGCCTGGCGCAGCTGCTCGCCGCCGGGTTCACCTCCCGACCCGAGCCGCAGCAGGAGCAGCGGCCGGAGCCGGTGATCAAGGCGTGGGGCGACCGCAAGTTCGGCCACCTGTCCGGTCAGCGCCTCACCTCGCTGATCGCGCAGCACACCGCCGAAGGCAACCGCGCCGAGCGACTGGCCGCCGACCTCACCCGCCAGGCCGAGGCTTGGCGCGAGGCCTTGGCCGCGCCCGTGACCCCCGGCCAGGAACGGGCCCGGAAGGTCGCCACGGTGCTGGACCGTGCCGACGAGCTCGCTGCTCTCGCCGCGACCGAGCGCGCCAACCAGCAGCGGGCGCACGAGGCGATGCGGCACGCGCAGCAGGTGGCCCGCCAGATCGAGCAGGCCATGAGCAAGTCCCGTCTGGCGCTGCGGCTGGCCGGCACCAGCCGCAAGGAGACGCTGGAGCTGGCCCGGGAGTACGCGCAGAAGGAGAGCGCGGCGTACCACGAGGTCCTCCGGGCGGGGCGGGCCGCCGACGATGCCGTACGTCAGGCGTGGGCCGAGATCCGCAGCCCGGAGACGATCGGCCTGTTTGAGGAGCAGGGCTCGTGCCGGGAAGGCCCGCGCGAGGTCGACGAGCTGCGGAACCGGCTCGCCGCGATGCGTGAACGCCTCCCGGAGATCGAGGGGAACACCGACCGCGGGGTCGCACGCAAGGCCGACGCCGCCGAGCGCCAAGCCGCGGAGCAGCGTGGCAACGCGACGAAGCACGCCGCCACGGCGGGCAAGCTGCGGGAGGAGAAGTCGCTGCGCTGCATGGCGACCGAGGCCCCCACCCAGCACGCAGCCGAGGCACAGCAGCGTGCCGCATACATCAAGCAGGCCCGGCAAGAGGCCGCCGAGCAGGCCCGCGAGAACACCCGCCGGGCACAGAACGAGTACCGGTACCAGCCGCCGACCCAGGGCCACTCAGGTCCCGCCAGGGGGCGATAACGCCACGTCAGTGTTCCGCTGACGTTAGGTCACGCAAAGAGGGCTGGAGGCCGCGAAGGCGGGCCTCCAGCCCTTCTTGGGTCCCGCGCAGCAACACGGAACTCGCGAATCCCTGCTGATCAGTGGATGGAGCCAATAGCCATCAGGGGTCGTACGGCGTCCGTACGCGGGGATCGTGACAGGGCACCATGCACGCGTGCAAGGCCGATTGGGGCGCCCGCGCATCAATTCGCACTACCACCTCTGCGGGACAGTCACGCACAGCGACGTTGCGGTGCACCCACTTCGCAGGCCAGGCGCGTGAGGCACAGATCAGTGGACTGCCAGGCCCGGCGAAGAGATACAGAAGTTACGGAACTCTCACGGGGACGGGCGCGCATCAATTTCCTCGTCGCTGCTTCACGGCGTACAAGTTGTCGGTTCGGGGGTGCCACCATCTTCTCCACGCACCACGCCTAGGACGGCAGCAACCGGCCTGTGATGCAACCCAGATGGAGCCAATACCCCACCCCCGGGGTCGACGTCGTCCGGTGGCCGAGAGGCCACGGGCGCAGTACGGAGATGTCATGCCTAAGCAGCCCCCCTCCACCAGTCCGTGCGTCGAGCACCCGAGCATCCCGACCAGAGGTCGCCGTCTCGCCGGCACCGAGGCCGTCGTGATCATCGTGGTGGTCACGGCTGCGGCGGTCCTGGTCGCCCTGGCTGGTCTGCCCGGGCCGCAGGTGCTGATGCTGCTTGCCGGTGCCGGCCTCGTCGCGGGAGCCACCATCGCGCTCAGCACCCGCCTGTCTCTCGGCGGTGCCAGGGTGCTGCTCAGGTCTGTCCTGGCAGCCGTCTGACGGGGGCGGCGCCATGGGCAGGCGGGAGAAAGAGATCACGACGCCGTACGCCGCGCTTCGGGATCTCGCCGAGTGGCTGCGCGATCAGCGCGCCCATGCGAAGTTGACCTACCGACAGCTCGCCAGCAGGGCCGGACTGCACGCCACGACCCTGCAGCGAGCTGCTTCCGGCAAGTCGGTGCCGACCCTCGTGGCGGTGTTGGCCTACACCCGCGGGTGCGACGGCCTTCCCGAGGAAGCCCGCAGGCTGTGGCAGAGGGCCCGACGCGAACACATCCGCGCCGATTCCCGCTTCAGTCGCCAACCTGCCCCACGGCCCGGCCTGGTGCGGGACTTCACCGACCTCAGTGCAGCCTTGCGAGGACTGTACGAAGAGGCGTGTGCGCCTCCGCTACGCCTCATGGAAGAGCGCGCCGGCGGGTACGGGGCACTGCCGCGCAGCTCCGCCCACCGCATTGTGAACAAGCAGACCGTGCCGCACTGCCAGGAGCAGTACATGGCGTTCCTGCGCGCCTGCGAGGTTCCCCCTGACATGTGGAAGGAGTGGGAGGACGCGTGGAGCCGGGCCTGGCGCCTCGAGAAGCAAGAGGACGCGGGCCTGGCTGAGGGGTCGGCGGCGCACGACAACTTCCTGATCGTCACGCCCCGAGAGGACCATTACGTCTCCACTCAGATGGGGATGGGGGTGCCGGTCCAGACCGGGCCGCGCTACTACCGACCGCTGGTTCCGCGTCCGCGTCCCTCCGTGCAGCCCACCGCCAAACAGCACGATCTGTATGAGGTGGACGGCGCGTCACCTGACGAGACGTCGTGGGCCAGTATCAGCCCCAGGATGCACCGTGCAGCACTCATCAGACGGATGGAGAGGAGGCTGAAGGAGGAGAGGAACGGGATGGAACCACTGTTCTCTCTGCCCGGAGAGCGTGATGAGGCCGCCGATCCGGCAGCTTGACCGCAAGGGGGGGGCGAGGCCACCAGGCCCCGGCCTACTGGGAACCACGGTGGTCGATGACCCGCTCCCCGGTTCTCAGCTGAGCCCGGCGCGGCCGCCCTCGCCGAAGTCACCAGCCTGCTCGCCCCCAGCGACAGCATCCAGTGACCCGAGGCGCGCAGAAGCCCCGGACAACCATGGTCCGGGGCCTCCGGCGCTCAGGCCAGTGCGCCGATCACGTGTGCTCGTTGATGGCGCTACTGATGTCGTAGCTGGCTTCCAGTACGGCGTGGGTGAGCGCGATCAGGGCGAGTGTCTGCGCCTTCGCCCCCTGGTCGGTGACCCCTTCAAGGGTCTGCTCGGCGAGCTTGGCGAAGGTCTTTGCAGCGGTGTAGTGGCTTTCTCTGAGCACGACTCCTCCTCCTGCGGATGTTGGCGACCAAGGATGCCCGCCGTCACTGACACCACAGGCCGTCCACCGACCAGCTCCGATCCTGACCTCGCCGACGGCCAGCGGTGTTGGTCAGCGCTCGGGAGGATCGGCCGGTAACGGGCGCCCGAACGCGGCGGCCTCCTCGGGGTGTGTGGTCGCGCGGAGCTTGAGCCATGCCTCGTCGTGGGGCAGGCCGGTCAGACGGGAAATCCGCCTGGCCTGCCAGGAGGTGATGGGAGACCAGATCCAGCGGCGCCGGGTGAGCTGATTCATGCTGTGACCCATACCCGCCTCGCTACCCGCCGACCACCGCCCGGCCGACTGATCTGCCCTCCCGTATACCGATAGCCGTACCGATAGACCCACCCATGCGCCGACAGGCCAATAGATCCATGCTGCGACGCATCGACCCCTGGATAGATCCCTACGTAGATCCCCACCTGCATACATCGATCCCTGTGAATGTGGTGCATCTCTCCCTGCTTCCGAGGCGTTGATTTAGGTATGGAATTGCCCACCCAGGCCGCGCTCGGTGTCGAGACTGTGCGCCTGGACCAGATACCAGCGAAACGTCCGCCACGGTGCCGCAGCGAACAACTCCTCCGGTCGCACCTCGCCGAACCCAGCGATAAAGCGTAGTGAGGGACATGAGGCACGTCGTTCAAAACCTGGCCACGGAGCACGACGAGACCACCGCTCAACTCGCTGCCGCGCCTGGAAGGACGTGGCGCCACCACGCACCCGGGAACCACACACAGCCGAAGCCGAAGCCACACGCGAACTGGTCGTTGCAGCGCTCGCGACCAAGATGATGTGACCCCTTGGCAGCGGTTCTGGGTTGCTCTCAGCGCCCGACGAGGATCACTCTGGCTTCTCCCAGACGGTTAGATCCAAACCCACCGATTGGGCCTCTTGGTCGACGGCCGTAAGCGTGATCAGAGTCGGCCGCCCCTGATCGCTGACCGCGCAGACTGTTCTGCCGATAGTCATCGCGACCGTACCGACCGGTTGCGTCTTCACGAGCAGCGTGCACTCCTGAGGACTCGGGCTGTCGCCCGCAGGCACCAGTGCAAACTCAGCTGTGCCAAAGCTGTAGGCCGTCAACTTTGCTTCCCGGCTGCTTGTGACCTTTACGGAGTGGATATCGCCGCGGCCAGCGACTTCTGGAGGAAGCGAGTCCAACTCCAGCGACTGATTGAGCTTCACGTGCCCCGACCAGCGCTCCGAAGGCGTGTCGGCGGAGCTGCTGGAGTCGGATGGCGCCCCACCACCTCCCCCGGAGGGAGCGGGCGCCGTCACCGTCGCAGGCGCCGGCGCAGGGGCAGTCACCGTTTCTCTGGTGACGGTAGGAGGGTCGACACCGACCGCAGGCAGAGCGACAAATCCTCCCGCGAAGGCAAACGCCGAGGTCAGCAGAGTAATGATGCTGTTTGCGATCGTCCACCGATCAGGCTGCGCCTCCGGAGGGTGGGACGAGTCCGGCGTGTCCGCAGAGGATTGTGCGTGATCGGACATATGAACCCCCCGATTCGTGTTGCGACTCCCCAGTGTCCCACCGCTTTCAGGGAGTTACTCCGACTTTCCACCTTTTGCCGTGTCTCCCTGTGAGCGCGGAATTACGAGCGCCTCTCCGCTCCACGGACCCCATAGCCGCTACTAGTCTCAAGCCGAGGTAGACCAACCCTCCCGGTGTTCCACTTCGGCCCAGCGAGGGAAGGCGCACGTCTTGACGTTCAGTTCGAAAAAATCGTCGATACTTCAGCCTCGCCCCCGACGGCGAGGCATTCAGCGCGGTCCTGTCTCTCCACGCCGACATGAGCGATACCGCCCTGAATTCAGCACGGCCCTCGCCCTGCGGCGGCGCGAGACTTGCCTGCGCCCCTCGATCACGCTCTTGAGCTGCACAGAATCCCTTCGCCCCCTAGATGACCGACGTACCTGTCGTTCGCTGCACGGCGCATGTCACTGCGCTGCCTGTGGTGCACCGCCAACTCCTCGCCCGCTGCCAGGTCCTCGACGGCGCCGGGGTGATCCCTGCGCAGCGCAAGGCCCGCCGCGAGTACGAGAACCGCGTCAACACCCTCATGGTCGACGCCGAGCGTTGATTGGCTGTCAGGACCTCAACCCTGAACATGACGCACGGCTACTCCCCACCTGGCCGTAGCTATACGAGAACAGGGCCAACTACGCCGCGTCAGCACTCCGCTGACGCGGCCCTTTGGTGCCCCCGGACCCGTCTGGCACGACGTTGTCCACCGCGCCATCGGCGATCTCTTCCCTGAGGGGCCGCCCTGCCCAACAACTTGGAGGCCGTTGATGGAGCTTGGGGTCGGCATCGACGATGAAATTTGAGTGATCTGCGTCACATGCAGGGCCAGTCCTGCGCATAGCCGAGTTATCCACAGAAGGTGGCTTGAGCTGCGCTTTTCTGCATGCCCGACTCGCGTCCGGTGCTGCTCGTCACCGCGTGCGGCGCCGAGGACGTCGCCGACCTGCCGCCGCAGCCCGACCCGCCACACAAGACGCCGGTCGCCAAACGGCCCTGCGCGCTGCTGCGGGCTCAGCTCACCGAACTCGCCGACTCCCCGGACGCCACCACCAGCCGGCTGCGGATGCTCGCCATCGGCGCGGTCGTCTGCGACACCGGGATCCGGGCGGGCGAGCTGTGCGCCCGCGAGATCGAGGACCTCTCACCGACCCTGGAGGAGCTGCGCGTGGTGCGCCGGCCCCAGGGATGGAGCGAGGCGGAGGCGTTCACCGAGCTGCTCGCCCTGTCCGCACTCTCCCGGGCCGGCCTCAAGCGGTGGCTGCCCGAACGCCAGCGGCTGCTCACCTGTGTCGGCGGTACCGCGACCGCGCTGTGGGTGTCGCTGCACGGCAACCACCACGACGGCCAGGCCGTGCCCGCCGGAACCCCGCTGATGCCCCGCGGCCTGGCCCGCGCCTGGACCCGCGCGGTCGTCGACACGAACATCGAGATGGCCGGACAGCCCTCCTGGGAGCCGCTGCCCACGCGCATGGAGCAGCTGCGCAGGGGGGCGTGAAGCCCACGGCCGTGGCGGCGCCGATGCAGCCCGACGCCGAGGAGGCCGCGCTGCTCCTGGACGCCCTCGCCGTCCGGGGCCACGCCCTTGCCGCGCTCCGCCGCGCCGGTGAACAGGACTCCACCGCCGAGCTGCAGGCCCGGATCCATGTCCGTCAGACCGTGCGCGACGCGTGGGGGAGGGCATCGAGGACGCCGTCCAGCTGTCGGTCCTCGCCGAGGTCGGTCTGGCCGACGACGCCTCGCTCGCGGCGGCTGGGTTCGAGCCTGTCCTGCTCGCCGCGATCCATCGGAGCCAGGGCTGGGGCCGCCCGTCGAAGGCGACCGACGTGGCGACCGCCTTCTAGCCCGGGTGCCTGACGACGCGGTCACCGAACCTCCTGCGCCGTCCAGGGCACCTGGTCGGGCGCGGCGAACTCCACGACGGCCTGGTGCATCACTAAGTCAGTGCCGTCTTGGGCCAGCAGGAGCGTGCCCACCTGGATGTCGAGGCCGACTCGGACTTGTGGGTCCGCGTGCGTTACGACGGGGTTGCCGGTCGCGCTCAGTTCCATGCTGGTCCTCCCGAGACGGATGGGGTAGGTGCCGAGCATCGCAGCCGCCTGTCCCCCACGGGAGAGGGCTGTCCGGGCGTCCGGGCCCGGAACTCCAGGTCAGGTCGAGGTGGCGGCTACAGTCACGCGTAAGGGCCGGAGCCACTGTCATTGGCTCCGGCCCCCTTGTTCGTGCGGTGTGATCAGCCGATGTCCTCACGCGGGGACAGAAGCGCGAAGTACGTCTCGCGCTGCTGCTCGGTCAGCTCACCGTCGAGGGACAGGGCCTGGCGCAGCGCCCGGAGCGTGGCCTGCGGTGGCACGCCCACTCGTCGCGGGCCCCGCGCATGATCTCGCCGATCTGCAAGTGGGCCGACTCGGGGTGGTGGCGGATATACCAGTCGAGCATCTTCGCCACCGGGGCCGTCAGGTTGAGGTGCCACCATGACTTCTCCCGCTCCGGCTGCAGCGGCTCCTTCATGCTGCGGCTGTTGCGTTCGGTCAGCTCGATGGACGAGGCGAAGTCGTGGAGGATCGCCTTCCTGACGGTCGGGCCCAGGATGTCGGGGGGCAGGATCCGGTCCAGGCTGACCGCGACGTCCCAGGCGAGCGCATCGGACACCTCGCGCACCGAGGAGGTCACCGAGGAGGTCACCGAGGAGGTCACCGAGGAGGTCACCGAGGAGGTCACCGAGGAGGTCACCGAGGAGGTCACCGAGGAGGTCACCGAGGAGGTCACCCTGCGCGCCAACTATCGCGCTCTCCCAAATTCTCCTTCCTTGCGATATCAAACCTTTATTCGATTCGAGTTCCACCGTACGGGCGCGCAACGGATACGGGTACGTACCCGTATCCTTGAGGGATGGGAAGGAGCGCAACGATGTCTGATGCCAACATCCGTGTCCCCGAGGAGGCGAAGGACCGCCTCGCAGCGATCGCGGCCGCCGAGGGGCTGTCGCTCAGGGCCTACCTGGCCCGCCTCGCCGAGTCGCTGCTCACCCCCGCCGAGCGGGCCGAGCGGGCCGAGAAAGCCAAAGTCGCACTCAAGGAGTGGAACGGGTACGCTCCGACCGCAGCCCAGGAACACGACCTGGACGCCGAGCTGGACCGCCGCCTCGCGCAGGTGACCGGCCGGTGAGCGAGCCCGTGCACATCGTCCTGGACGAGACCGCGATGGCGGCGGCCGGCCAGGGCAACGTTCTCGCCTCCCGGCTGATCCACCGCGCGCACGCCGAGCCGGGCTGGTTCCTGTACGCCCCGGCTTGCGCGCTGGTCGAAGCCGACCGGACCCGGCCCGGCACTGCCGAACACATCGCCGCGATGCCCGGCATCACCGTCCTTGACCTGGACCTGTCGGCCGCACTGGCCGTCGCCCGCCAGGAAACCTGGGCAGCCGCCCACGCCCAGTACGCGACGCAGCCCACCCCGGACCGCCCCGATGGAGCGGTCGTCGCTACCACGGTCCCCCAGCAGTGGGAAGGTCTTCCCGTCCGGGTCCTCGATCTCACACCCTAGGTGTGAGTCACACAGGTCGTTTCCGCAGGTAGACGCGGTGCACAGAGGGAAGGTGGACTGTGAGGTCCCTCGGTGAAGCTCAGTGAGGGCGCAGGCCGTTGAGGTCTGCGCCCTCACTCATGGGCAAGACGCAGTACGTCGTCAGGACGGGGCACTCAAGTGCCTGCGGCGGGCTACGAAATGGACACCAGCCGACTCCACCGAGGCCTGCTGGCCTCAGAGCGGTGGCTGTGCCAGTCGATACGAGTACGTTCCGTGTGCCTCTTCCTGTCCGCGGCGGTGCGGTTGGGCGGCCTGCCAAATCACTACGGCATCGGCCCCCCGAATGCAGGGGCACGCTCCAGGGGAGACGATGGATGGAGAAGTCGCTGAATCGCAATTTCTGCCACTTTCCAGAGCGACAACTGGAGGCCCGGCATGGCGGCAGACGATCACCCAACGCTTCTTGTACTTCATTCGGATCCCTTTAAACGGGAAGCGCTGCGCCAAGAGCTGGATGATTGGTGTGAAGGCGGTATCGCAATCACACCTGTTGCCGTGGATGAACTCGGCATGGCCCTGAACGCCAGTGGGCGAGATCAGCTGGTGGGCGTGATCTACGAGCTTGAATCGGAAGATTTCACTCTTACTGTTCTATCAGCCATAATTGATCAGTCACCCTTGGAGTGCCAGCCCAAACTGCTCCCCCTGAAGGATAACTTCCAAACCGGGGACGACGGGAGAATATCGTATCCCCCCGCAGCACTTAGACAGCTTGAGAGAGCCGTGGAGCTTTTGTTCTTCAACTGGAAGCCACCACATCCGCAGGTTACTTTCACGGGGGACTCGACAACCAGTAGTGCCCTGCGATTGAGGCGATTCCTTCTACTCAACGGCACTGCCTATACGTGGGATCATACCTCTGATTCCCTCATCATGACCTCCGCTCAAGGATCGGTCGCAAGCCCAGAAATAGGGCACCTATGCAACGTACTACAAGTATTCCCACCCCTGATGCGAAAGCTGTACGAGCATAAATATGACCTCGTCGTCGTCGGGGCCGGTCCGGCTGGTTTGTCGGCTGCCGTGAGCGCGGCTGCAGGCGGGCTGAGTACCTTGATAATCGAGGCTCAGCATCCGGGAGGATGTGCAGTCACGTCAATCAACTTGATCCGGAACTATCTCGGCTTCCCAGCAGGGATATCAGGCACCCGGCTTATCAAGCTGGCTGTCGAGCAGGTGAAACATCTCCGTATCGACGTACTGCCCACTGTGACGGCAACCTCGATCGAGCGCAGCTTGGACGGCGACGGCCGGTTCACTGTGGGAGTGGACGGTGCGGACTCGACAGACCAAGTGTCTGCGGGCATGGTGCTCCTGGCATGCGGTCAGGACACCAGGACTCGAACTCTGTTCGCTGAAAACAGGGAAGAGTCGGACAGAGAAGACCAATTCATCAAGATGGGGTCTGTTCAGTACAATGCCGAAAAGGCCGACGCTCTGAGAGAGATGAGTGAGTCGATCGCGATCATCGGTGGTGGTTTGAGTGGCGCCAGGGCTGCTTTGCTTTTTCAGGAATGCGGTGCCATGCCGATCGTGATCACACGAGGGTCCAAGATGAGCGTAGCGCTGCGCGTCGAACTTAAAAATGCTGACATCCCCATCAAATTTGGGGCCGAAACGCTCGGGTTCGTCGGGGAGGACCGGCTGGAGGGGGTGCGCATCATGATCGACGGTATTATGAGCGTCGTTCCTGCAAATAGGGTCTACATAATGACGGGGGGAAAGCCGAATACGGCATGGCTCAGAGGGTCTGGGTCCAAGCTTGCTCTTGAGTTCAAGGATGACTACGTGCTGACCGACGCGCATTGCCAGTCTAAAACGTTGGCCTTCGAGACCAGTGAGCGCGGGCTGTTCGCGGTCGGAGACATGCGAGTAAACACTCAACGTCGGGTGGGCCAGGCGGTGGGTCAAGGTGTGGCAGCCGTGGCCTCGATGGAGCAATACCTCAACGAAGATGACAGATGGGAGAGAGTACTGCAGGACGCTAATAGTCCGGCACTCAAGGACCGGATAATATGCGCCGGATTGAATAGGTCTGCATAGGGGAGAAGATTAGAGTTCGAGATCTTCAAACCTTCTTCCTGATCAGGAGCATCGCCGCCGCAGGCGGCGCCAACTCCCTGCCTGGCTGTAATGCCACACCCCAGATCGCCGCGGTGTACATCGCGATAGCTGTCATGAGTTCCTCTCCCCTTCCAAAAGGGCTTGCCGAGTAGTGACAAGGTGGCGCCAGCGGTTGCGTACGGTCTCGTTCCCGTCGATCCATCGCGTGGCGGTGGGGGAGGGCAGCGGCAGGTCGGCCATGAAGTGGGCGATGTCGATGAAGTGGGAAAAGTCGCCTGTGTCATCGGTGAGTTCGTGGAGCCGGCCGACGGTGGCGGCCAGGCCGCCGGCGTCATTGCAGACGGCGCGGTGGAAGGCGAGGGCCAGTTCCACGAACCGGTGGAGGTAGGGAAGGCCGCTGGTGTCGATGCCGGTGCGCAGGCTGTGGGCGCGGTCGGTGACGTCGGCGGCTCCCGCGTCCCTGATGAGCGCGGCGATATGGGCGCGGAGGGTGTTGGCGCGCTGGTCGAGGCCGTCCAGGAGCTGGTGGGCGAAGGCGAGTTCGTCATCGGTGCGCGCCGGGTCGGCGAAGGCGAAGGTCTGGGCGAGACGGACCTGGAGCAGGGCCCGTTCACCGGCTGACTGGTGCTGCTCAGCCTCGGTGCGGCCGGCCTCGAAGGCTGCGGCGGCCTGGGCGGTGTCGCCGTGGGACCAGTGGATGTCGCCCAGGACGCGCCAGTGTCGTCCTTCCCAGCCGAGGGTGGGCACGGCGCCAGGGAGGTGGGGAAGTCGCCGGCGAGGCGGGCCAGGTTGGCGAGGCCGCGCAGGCCGCGGGCTGCGAGGCGGCCGCCTTCGTCGGCGACCTGTCGCATACCGGTACGGGCTTCCTGGCTGTGTCCCAGGTCCTTGTGGGACTTGGCCCGGTAGTAGAGGGCCATCTCGGTCAGGCCGGTCGGCAGCATGCGGGTGTCCAGGACGGCGGTGAGGCGGTCGATGGTGTGCTGGCGGTGCCCGTGCTGGCGCCGGGCGATCGCGGTGAGGAGTTCGGCCAGCGCGTCGGCAGAGGTGTCCAGCCCCGCCTCTTCGCCCGGTGCGGCCGGGGCGAGGGGTTCCCAGACGGAGTCGTCGGTTTAGGCGAACGCGGCGTCGGTGAGCCAGCCCAGGTCGGTGAGGCGGTGAGGCGGTGATCGCGGGCCAGGCGCAGGCCTTGGCGCAGACAGGCGATCAGGAGCCGGCGGCTGGGGCCGGTCGTGGAGGTGGTGGTCCATGGGTAGCCGAGGGCGGCCAGGGCGCGGGTGACGGCCTGGTGCCAGTCGGCCGGGGTCCAGCGGTCTTCGCTGTGGCCGTCGTCGTGTACGGCGGTGCGGATCGCTGCGTGCAGGTGGAAGGGCCACAGCGCCTGAGGCGCGGCCGGCCCCGCTCACGCTGGATTTCGCGCGGTTGACTGTCTTGGCGGCCTCACATTCACCCCCGCCTGAGCCCACGGCCGACTCTGGGTGAGGCCGAGCCGGTAAAAGGTCAGGACGGCGGCAGAGGAAGAGGATGCCCCATGGCGTCGGAGACCAGCGGGCTGCCCTGGCGCCGGTTGCCCCGATCTGGGCGCGGCTGGAACGTCCGCCGGCCCGCCACCCGCAGCGAGACCGACTGCGGAACCGATCTCTCATGGCTGGCTATGGCGGTTTTGAGGTGGTGGGACGCGCAGGAGCTCCCACAGGGGCCGGCCGCCTGCGGCCCAGGCGGGGGCAGGCGGTCAATTCGGCTGATCCCCCGTAGGGTCGGGGGACTGACGCGGTGGCTTCCGCTCCGTTTCCAGTCCTCGACCCTACGGGCGGCTTTTTACCACAGGCGCTACCGCCTTACTTTCCTGAATCGCTCCACCGGACCTCGCCGTCCTCCACCACATCGGACGCCCTCAGCCCGAGCGCCCGTGCGATGCTCATCGACGCGTGATGCCCTGGATGGATGTACGCCGCCAGCCCGTCCACCCCCTGTGCACGCAGCCAAGATGCCATGGCGAGCGCTCCTTCGCGCCCATAGCCCTCGTTCTGGTAGTCGACACCGACCACCCATGCGAGCGACGCCTCAAGCGCGTCCCCGGCGGCCGGCCGGTACAACGTGGCCTGGACCGTGCCGACCAGCTGCCCGTCCGACGTCCTGCGCAGCATCCAGTTGAGCCACCCTTGCGTAGCGTCTGGCGACCGACCCGCCGACTGGCGCCCGTACTGGGCTTCGAGCTGCGCGAGCGAGCTGGGCGTCCCACCCGTCCACGTATGAAGCCGGGCATCGTCGAAGACGGACACCGCCTCACGCGCGTGCTCCACGCGGAGCGGTTCCAAGGAGAGACGCGGCGTAGTCAAAGGAACTGCGGCGAGCCAGGGGGATGGATAAGCAAGCATCGGCGCAACATACGCGGATCCGCGCAGCGAAGTGAACCGAATCAAGGAGGAGGCGCGGGGCTTGACCACGACATGGGGGAGCCCCACCGCCATGCCCCGCTCCAAGGCAGAACAGGCCCAAGTCGCCCGTACCAGGTTGGTGGCGCTGCGCCGTGCCGGCGTCCCCTTCGACGACGAGCGGATCCGCGGGGTGAGCGCCTTGGTCACCGCGTCGAGGGCGGCGCGCAGCTCGTCGCGCTCGGCGGCGGCCTGCTCAGCGCGGGCGGTGGCGTCGGCGAGCTGCTGCTCGGCGGCCGGATCACTAACCGTAGGCCCGAGTGCCTTGTCCGGGGCCGTACCCGGCACAGGGCCCGGGGCCGGGCTTCCGACCGGCACGGGAGCGGGGGCGCCCTCACACGAGCCACCCTTGTAGGGCAGATCGGGCGGCCGTCACGGAGGAATCCGAGGGGGTTCACTCGCCGTGGGCCGGGTGGATCGGAAGCGACGTATCGGGGCAGGGGTTTTGGCATGGCGCTGCGCCCCTCAACTTGAATATTTGAGTAAGAGAATGAGGTGAAAGGAGGGGGTTCGAGTGAAGCAAATTAACGAACGAACGTTCCTTCTTGCGGATCCCTTCTGTGGTGCCAGATTTTTGGGTATGGTGCACGCAAGTCACGCAAGCTGGACCGTGTTTTATAGCCTTATGATTTCAGGGCGAGGTGGCAAAGAGTATGACAGATAGTGTGTCGCCCTCTCCTGGGCCTCAGCCCGATCCTGACGGGTCGCCCACGCCTGCTCCAACACCTTTAGTGACCCATCATGCGACAATTCTTGAGCGGCGTAGATTCATGCTGGAGATAGCGCTAGGCATCTTGGCGCTGACTACTTTGGGATTCGCATACCTGCAAACCTTGGCTGCTCGTGACCAGGCAGAGGAGGCGGCGGATCAGGTCTCTGCATCCAGGCTCGATGGCCTGTACCAGCAGGCCCCTCAATCAGGACGAGTACTTGGCGTCGACAGAAAATCGAACCCTGACCGGATATGTGATGGAGGGCACGGAGTTTAAGGAGGTTAAAGATGCGATGGAGCGGGCGCAGTTGAAAGCGATATTTAAATGGAACCTTGACTACTGGGACTATGCATACTCAACGCTCCCGGGACTCGTCTCATGCTTCCCAAGTGATGGTCATCTAATTTTGCGCGGCTCTAAGCAGGATGATGCGCGATGCGATGATTGGGTCTCATGGAGCCAGTCAATCCACGACGCCTTCCTTGATCCACGCTTATGTCAGACGCTGAACGATAATGAGAGCGTGTACGGAAAGGGATTTGTGGCTGCAATCCGTAAATCTGAAGCGTGCGTGAAGTGAAGTCGAGGGGCTTGCGGCAGTGGTCCCGCACACAACGGGGGTGGGCTCAGCGGCGTCTGCGGATGCGATTCGATAGCAACTGCTCTACGCGGTGGCCGCCCTCGCGCTGGATGCGGTCCAGGTCGCGCTGATCGAGCTCCGGTCTGCCCCGGGACGGTGACAGCGTCCGGCCCGCGCAGGGCCCGGCACGGCCGAACACCTGGCCTCCCTGCCCGGCATCTCCGTCCTCGACCTGCACCTGGCTGCCGCACTGGCCATCTCACAGCAGCAGACGTGGGCTGCGGCTCACAGCCAGTACGCGGCGCAGCCCACAGCAGATCGCCCCGAAGGAGCTGTCGTCACGACCACCGCCCCGGCCGGGAAGCCGGTCCGCGTGCTGGACCTCAACCCCTGACGCCCGCCTCCTGGCGGTGGCGCCAACCTCGTTCCTGCCTTGACGACGGACGCTGGCGTTCACGAAGGCGGCCAGATCCTGGCGCAGGTCTTCGGCGAGCACCGCCAACCAGGGCGTGCCGTCCGCGGACCCTGTTCACAGCTGGCCCAGTCCCTCCCATATCTGCACCGTTGGTGCGTCGCCGGCGGTAGTCAGGGTGCGGCCGTCGGGGGAGAAAGCCATCGTCCACACGCTGCCGGGATTGTTGACGACAGGGGCGCCGGCGCTCTGTCCGGTGAGCGGGTTCCACAGCCGTAACGTCTCGTCATCCCCGGCGCTGACCAGGACCCGGCCGTCGGGCGAGAACGTCACCGCCAGGACGCCGGCGGTGTGACCGGTGAGCGGCGTGCCGATGGACTGACGGGTGACCGGGTTCCACAGCCGGATTGTCCTGTCGTCACCCGCGCTGGCCAGCAGACGGCCGTCAGGCGAGTACGCCACGGCCAGGACGCTGCCCGTGTGACCGATGAGAGGTCTGCCGAATGGCTGATGGGTGACCGGGTTCCACAGCCGCACGGTATTGTCCTCGCTCGCGCTGGCCAGGAGCTTGCCGTCGGGGGAGAACGCCAGCGCCTGCACGCTGCCGGCGTGGCCGGTGAGGGGAGGACAGACAGGCTGGCGGCTGATCGGGTTCCACAGCCGTACCGTCGTGTCCTCACTCGCGCTGGCCAGCAGAGGGCTGCCGCCGGGGCAGAACGCGACCGCCTGCACCCTCCCGGTGTGGCCGGTGAGGGGCCTGCCGACGGGCTGGCGGCTGGCGGTGTCCCACAGGCGGACCTTTTTGTGTGTGTCGGCGGTTGCCAGCAGCCGGCCGTCGGGCGAGAACGCGACCGACAGCACGTTGCCGATGCGTCCGGAGAGCGGGTCGCCGACGGGACGTCCGGTCGCCGGATCCCACAGCCGCACCGTTCCATCAGCACCGGCCGTCACCAGCAGACGGCGTGGGTAGGAACAGAGGGCCACCGCCCACACGGATCCGTAATGGGCCTTGAACATTCTCCGAGACGTGTATGGCCTCTCAGATCCTGCTGTGGGTGCCTGGGCTGGAGGCGTCGCAAGCCGTACCTGCTCCGAAGGCGGCGAAGCTGCCGGCTCCCCAGGCACCGGCGGCGCCGTCGGCTCTTGCCCCGACGGCGCCGAGGCCCGTGCCGTGCGCTGATGGTGAAGGCGAGCCAGGGTCTGCCAGGGTGCCCGCCAGGGCCCCAATGCGGGATCGTCGTCACGCAGAGGTCTGCCGATGGTCAGGCGGCCGTTGCCATCGAGGGCGAGCAGCACGCGTACGACGGCGAGCAGGTGTTCTTGGCGGGGCAGGCCGTCGCCAGACAGGACTTTGCTGACCGTGGTGTAACCCAATGCGCTCTGGCTGTGCGCAGCGATCGTCCGCAGGGACGGGAGGCCGCGTCGTGCGCAGCTCCGCCAGCCTCGCGTTGAGCGCTACCCGCGCGGCAGCGAAC
>NZ_JBJHPC010000111.1:0-15620 GCF_045257485.1 Streptomyces sp. YS-3
GCCGGTCTCGCGGCCCCCGACGCCGAGGCGGGCGGTCCCACCGCCGGGCTCGCGCTGCGGCGGGTGAAGGAGCAGCTGCGCCGGATCCCCGGCAAGGGCCTCGGATACGGCCTGCTGCGCCATCTGCATCCGGCGGCCAGCGGCCCGCCCGCCGGATGCAGATGGCGCAGCAGGCCGTATCCGAGGCCCTTGCCGGGGATCCGGCGCAGCTGCCCCTTCACCCGCCGCAGCGCGAGCCCGGCGGTGGGACCGCCCGCCTCGGCGTCGGGGGCCGCGAGACCGGCGAGGGCGAAGCGGGTGGGGAACAGGGTGGTGAACCAGCCCACGGTACGGGAGGGGTCGGCCTCCTCGGCGATCTCCTCGCGGCCGTGGCCCTCCAGGTTCACCAGGACGTCGCCCGGCTGCTCAAGCCAGTGGGCCAGGGCCAGCGCCAGGCCGGTCAGCAGGATCTCGTTGGCGTCGGCGCCCAGCCGCTCGGCCGCCCCGGTCAGCAGGGGCCCGGTGGTGGCGGCCGGCAGGGTGAGAGTGAGGTGCGCGGCGCGGTCCTCGTGGTCGCGGGCGGGGTCGAGCGCGCGGCGGCCGAGCGCCACCGTGCCCGCCCGTACCGTCTCGGTCCAGTACGGCAGTTCGTCCGGGCGCCGGTCCGCTTCGGCGGCCAGCAGCCGGGACCAGCGGCGGAAGGAGGTGGGGACGGGGTCGAGCGCGGGTGCCCGCCCGTCGGCGACGGCGCTCCAGGCCCGGGCCAGGTCGTCGGTGATGATCCGCCAGGAGATGCCGTCGATCACCATGTGGTTGATGACCAGCGCGAGGCGTCCGGGCGCGGCGGGTCCGGCGTCGAACCAGACCGCCTGCACCACGTGTCCGTCGGCCAGGCTGAGCCGGTCGCGGGCGGCGTGCACCTCCCGCTCGATACCGGCGGCCGTGTCCGCGACCGACCGGGTCAGGCACTGCTCCGCCCGTACCGCGCCGACGGGGAGCGTGTGCGGCCCGTCGTCGCTCACGCGCAGCCGCAGCATGTCGTGCCGGTCCAGGAGCGCCTGGAGTACGGCGCGGGCGCCGTCGAGCGTGAGCCGGGCCGGGGTGCGCACCACCATGAACTGGTGGTAGCGGTCGGCCGGGCCGCCGCGCTCGCGCAGCCAGTGCATGATCGGCGTGGGCACGACGGGGCCGACGCCGTCCTCCTCGCGGGGGCGGACGGGCCGGGCCACGGGCCTGGCGGTCGCGGCGAGGTGCGCCACGTCCGGCTGGGAGAGCACGTCGCGGACGGTGATGGCCCAGCCCGCGCGGCGGACGGCGCCGACCACCTGGACGGCGATGATGCTGTCGCCGCCCAGCCGGACGAAGCTGTCCTCGGGGCCGATGCCGGGCCTGGCGAACAGGTCGGCCAGCACGCCGCACAGAATCTGCTCCTGCGGTGTCACTCGCATTCCTTCCTCGGGTGGTTGTTGTCGCGGGGTCTCAGAGGGTCCGGCCGGCGCCGAACAGCGTGCGCAGCCGGGCCCGGTCGACCTTGCCGTTGGCGGTCACCGGCAGCTCCTCAAGCGCCTGGAAGTGCTTGGGGACCATGTACGCGGGCAGGTGGGCCGCGCAGGCCGCGGCGAGCACCTCTGCGTCGGCGTCGGCGCCGGAGGTCCGTGTGTAGGCGGCGGCCAGCCGGGTGGAGCCCGCGACCGTCACCGCCACCACCACGGCCCGGCGCACGCCCGCCACGGCGTCGAGGACGGCTTCGACCTCGCCGGGCTCGACCCGGTAGCCGCTCACCTTCAGCTGGTCGTCGGCCCGGGCCACGAAGTGCAGGTCGGTGCCGTCGAAGCGGACCAGGTCGCCGGTGGCGTAGCAGCGGCGCTCGGTGCCGTCCAGGTGCGGCAGGGTACGGAACTTGGCGTCGGTGAGTTCCTGGTCGCCCAGGTATCCCAGCCCCACCGGCTCCCCGGCGACGAACAGTTCGCCCTGCTCGCCGGTGGTGAACGGCCGCAGCACACCGTCGGAGTGGCACAGCAGCTCCGCACCGGCGACCGCCCGGCCGATCGGCGGGTGGTCGGGCCAGCGGGCCGCGTCCACGGGCGCCATGCGGTACTCGGTGACGACATGGGTCTCGCTGGGCCCGTACTCGTTGACCAGCGTGACGCCGCCGGCCGCGCAGAACTCCCGTACCTCGGCGTTGACGACCAGCCGCTCGCCGGCCACCGCGATCTCCCTCAGGTCCGGCATCGGGCGGTCCTCGAAGACGGCGGCCGTCGCCAGTGCGTGCAGCCCCACCACGGGCAGGAACAGCCGGGCCACCCGGTGTTCGCGGACCACCTCCATCAGCGTGAAGGGGTCCTGGCGCTGCTCGTCGTCCACGACCACCAGGCGGGCACCCGCCAGCCAGGTGGCGACGAGCTCCTCGTAGCCGACGTCGAAGCCGATGGAGGACGCCTGCAGGGTGTGCGGCGGGCGGTCGTGGGACCAGCGGGCGCGGTGCCACTCACCGAGCGCGGCCAGGACGCCCGGTGGCACGGCCACCGACTTGGGCTCGCCGGTCGAGCCGGAGGTGGGGATGACATAGCCGACCGGTCCCTCAAGCGGTTCCCGCAAAGGGGCGGCGCGCACCTCGTCGACCGTGCACTCGGCCGGGCCGAGACCGGTCGGCGCGGTGGCGTCGGCGCGGATGACCAGATCGCTGAACTGGGCGATCTTCGCGGCGCGGGGGGCCGGCATGGCGGGGTCGACGCTGACCACGCCCGCTCCGGCCCGCCAGGCACCCAGGACCGCGGCGCAGCGCGCCCACGAGCGGTGGGCGTGGACGGCGACCACCCGGCCCGGCCCGATGCCCCGGGCGGCGAGCCCTCCCGCGATCTCGGCCGAACGCCGGTCGAGTTCGGCGTAGCTGTACTGGACACCCTGGTCGACGACGGCGACCGAGGCGTGGTGGCGCCGTACGGCGGCGACCAGGAGGTGACTGAGCGGCCGGGACGGGCCGCTCGCGTCGGTGGGCATGGGGTGTCCTTCGTGTCGGTCCGGGCGGGGGCGCTCAGGCATCCGGCGCTCCCCCGGTGTGATCGGTGATCAGGACGGCGAGGCGGTCGAGCCCCGCCTGGATCTGATCGGTGGTCAGATAGCTGCACGAGAGGCGGAGTTGGCGGGCCGATCGGTCGTCGTCGCCGAAGTGGCGCATCGGGGTGAAGAGCACGCCATGCCGTACGGCCGCCTCCTCCAGGAGTGCGTCGGTGACGGGGAACGGCACGCTGACCACCACGAAGAACCCGCCCGCCGGGGTGTTCCAGGAGACGCCGGGCAAGGAAGAGAAACGGCGCTCCAGGCCCTTCAGGAGGCCGTCGAGGTTGCGGCGGTAGATGGCGATCGAGTGCTCGTTGGCGCGCAGCAGGCTGCCGCCGTTCTCCAGGAGCATGCCGCCGACCAGGGCCTGGCTCACCGGTGAGGTGTTGACGGTGACCATGCTCTTGGCCCGGGAGAGCTCGTCGGCGAGCAGGCCGCCGTCCGGTCCCGCGATCTTCTGGTCCGCCACGGCGTAACCCACCCGGGCGCCGGGGAAGCAGGTCTTGGCCAGCGACCCCAGGTAAACGACCCGCTGCCCGGTGTCGAGCGCCTTGAGCGTCGGCAGCCGCTCGCCCTCGTCGGCCCGGAAGTAGCCGTAGGGGTTGTCCTCCAGGAGCAGGATGTCCTCCTGCTCGGCTATCTCCAGCAGGCGGTGGCGGGTCGCCAGGTCCAGGGAGTGTCCGCTGGGGTTGGAGAAGTCGGGCACCAGGTACAGGGCCCGGGGCCGCTCCCCCGCGGCGCGCACGGCCCGGATCCGGTCGGTCAGCTCCTCGGGCCGCAGCCCGTGGGGGCCCTCGGCGACGGGCCGCACCGGCAGGTCGAGCAGCCGGGCCGCGCCGGTCAGGCCGACATAGGCGGGCGTCACCGCCAGCACCACATCGCCCTCGGCGGCCTTCAGCGCGCGCAGCACCAGCCACAGCGCCTCCTGGGCGCCGACGGTGACCACGATGGCCTCCGGGTCGACGGCGATGCCCTCGTCCAGTTCGAGCTGACGAGCTATCAGCTCGTGGACGACGCCCTTGGTCCGCCCGTACTGGAACAGCTCCCGCCGCACCCGCACCTCGTCGTAGCCCCGGTGCTCGGCGAGGTAGCGGGTGTAGGCGTCCAGATAGCGGTGGAGGTCGGCGACGTCGAAGGTCTCCTCGGTGGGCCGGCCCGGCGCGAAGGAGATCGCGTCGGGGTAGCGGCCCGCCACCTCGTTGAGGAAGGTCATCGACACGAGCGCGGGGTCGGCGAGCGAGGCGTGCAGATCGGCGCGGTCGAGCAGTACGGGTGAGGTCATTGCCGCGCCCCCCGCACATCGAGGCGCCGGGCATCGGCGGGCCCGGCGCAGCCGGACAGCGACAGGGCGGAGCGCAGTTCACTCTCCACCAGCCGCAGCACCTCACGTACGCCCTGTTCGCCGTCGACGGCCAGGCCCCACAGGACGGGACGACCGAGCAGCACCCCGTCCGCGCCCAGTGCCAGCGCCTTGAGGATGTCGGTGCCGCTCCGGATGCCGCTGTCGAACAGCACCCGGCAGCCGTCGGGGACGGCTTCACGGACGGCGGCCAGCAGTTCGACACCGGCCGCCGCGCCGTCCAGCTGACGGCCGCCGTGGTTGGAGACCACCACGGCGTCGGCGCCGAGGCCGGCGGCGCGGGCGGCGTCACGCGGGTCCAGGACGCCCTTGACGATCAGCGGCAGCCGGGTGGCCGCGCGCAGCCGCGCCAGGTCGTCCCAGTCGAGGTCGTCCGCGAACGCCTCGGCGGTGTGCTCGGCCACGGCGGAGCTGCCGGCGCGCCCCTGGCGGGTGCGGCCGGTGGCGGCCGGGTCGAGATGGGCGGGCGCCACTTCGGGCGGCAGCGCGAAGCCATGGCGCAGATCCCGCAGCCGGCGCCCCATCACGGGGACGTCCACGGTCACCATCAGCGCCGAGCAGCCCGCCCGTTCCGCCCGCCGGACCAGTTCGTCGGTGGCCGCGCGGTCCCGCAGGCAGTAGAGCTGGAACCAGGTGTCCGCGCCGAGCGCGGTGATCTCCTCGACCGGCACGCTGCTGAGCGTGCTGAGGACGAACGGCACCCCGGCCGCCTTGGCCGCGCGGGCCGTGGCCGCCTCGCCGTCGGGGTGCAGCAGCCGCTGGTACGCCATGGGGGCGACGGCCAGGGGCAGGGCCGCCGCCGTGCCGAGCAGGTCGGCCCCGGTGGTGCGGCCCGCGGTGCCGGTCAGCACCCGGGGCACCAGGGTGACGCGGTCGAGGGCGGCGCGGTTGGCGGCCAGTGTCAGTTCCTCGCCGCTGCCGCCCGCGAGGAAGTCCCACACGTTCGCGGGCAGGAGCTGCTCGGCGCGCTCCGCGAAGTCCTGGGTGCGCACCGGTGCGTGGGTGGTCATCGCAGCACTTCCCCGGCGTTCAGGCGCTCGGCCTCCACCGCCTCGTACAGGGCCTTGATGTTGCCGTTGCCGAAGGTGCGGGCGCCGAACCGCTCGATCACCTCGTGGAAGAGGGTGCGCCTCGGGTGGGTGGAGCGGGTGAAGATCTGGAAGAGCTGGCCGTCGTGGTCCTCGTCGACCAGGACGTGCAGGCCGTGCAGTTCCCCGATGCTGTGCCGGGTCAGCTCCAGGCGGTCGGTGAGCATCGCGTAGTAGGTGTCGGGCACGGAGAGGAATTCCACGCCGCGCTCGCGCAGAGTGCCCACCGCGCGGACCACGTCGCGGGCGGCGAACGCCAGGTGCTGGACGCCGCTGCCGCCGTGCTCCTGAAGGAAGCGGTCGATCTGCCCGGGCTCGGCGCTGGTGTCGGGCTGGATCAGGGTGAGGGTGACCTCGCCGGTGGCGCTCTGCACCACCTTGGAGTCCATCGCCTGCGCGCCCACCTTGATCAGCTCACTGAAGATCATCCGGAAGCCCAGCACCCGGGTGTAGAACTCGACCGTGCGCTCCAGTTCCCCGGCGCGCAGACAGACCGCGAAGTGGTCGAGCTCGTCGAGGAGTTCGTCGCCGGGGGCCGCGGCGGCGTCGGGCAGAACGGTGAAGCCCGGCGGCAGCCCGTCGGGGCCCGGCTCGACGAGGGTGTGCACCACATCGCCGAAGCCGCCGATGACGGCGGTGGTACGGCCGTCCTCATGGCGCCTGGGCACGGCCAGCGGCACCGCTCCCCTGGAGACGGCCTCGGCGAAGACGGCGGGGACGTCGGTGACGGTGAGTGCGATGTCGGCGACGCCGTCGCCGTGGGCCAGGACGTACTCGGCGCCCGGGTGGTGCGGCGAGCGGGCCTGGGTCAGGACCAGGGTGATACGGCCCTGGCGCAGTGCCAGGGACTCGGCCTCGGCGGACGCCGTACGGGCCACCGGGCGGAAGCCGTAGGCCGCGGTCAGTTCGGCGGCGGCGGACGTCAGGTCGGCGACGTAGTGCTCGACATGGCTGATGCCGAACGCGGGTGCATAGGTCATGGTGGTGCCGTTCGTCAGTGGGTGGCGGTAACCGGTGCGCCGAGCGCGGCGATCCGGGTGGGCAGGGCTTCCCATACGGCGGGGGTGTAGAAGTGCCCGCCGGGCAGGACGTCGTGGCGGAACCCGCCGGTGGTCAGGCCGGCCCAGCGCGGGCCGAGGTCGTCCCCGATCACCGGGTCGTCCGCGCCCGAGAGGACCTGCACGGGTACGTCGACGCGGGTGCCGGGGGCGAAGGTGAAGGTGTCGCGGGCCCGGATGTCGGCGCGCATCAGCTCCACGGCCATCTCTGTGAGGTCGGGTTCCTCCAGCACGTGCGCGGGCAGCAGGCCGTGGGTGCGCATCCAGTCGAGGAGTTCGCCGTCGTGCTGCCCCTGGGCGGGGAACCGGTCCCGCTCGGTGAGCCCCTGGTCGGGCGCGTTGCAGGCGGAGACCACCAGCGACTGCGGCAGCGGGGCGCCGGCCGCCGTGAGGCGGCCGGTGACCTCGAAGGCCATCCAGCCGCCCATGCTGTGCCCGAACAGGATGTACGGACCGTCGGCCGCGACCGACGCGACGGCGTGCGCGGCGTCCGCCGCGAGCTCGTCCCAGCTCTGCGCGCACTCTTCCAGGAAGCGGCCCTCACGCCCCGGGTAGCAGACGGCCACCAGGTCGGTGTCGTCGGGCAGCGCCGGGATCCAGGGGTGGAACGAGGCCGTGCCGCCGCCGCAGAAGCCGAGGCAGACCAGGGTGCGGGCGGGTTGTGGGCGCTGGGTGAGGCGGACCACGGTGGTGTCCGGGGCGCTCATGCGGCACCGCCCGCCCGGACCGACTCCGCGTGCCGGGCCAGATCGCTCAGCCGGGGGAAGCGGTAGACGTCCTTGGTCGGCAGGACGATGCCGGTGGCCCGTTTGAGCCGGGAGACCACCCTCAGCGCCACCAGCGAGTGCCCGCCGAGCGCGAAGAAGTTCTCGTCCGCGTGGACGCTGCCCCGGCCCAGTACCTCGGCCCACACCTCGGCGATGAGCTGCTCCAGCTCGCCCTCGGGCGCCCGCCCCGCGGCGGTGGCGACCACCGTGACCTCGGGCAGCGCGGCCGTGTCGACCTTGCCGCCGGGGGTCAGCGGCAGCGCCCGCAGGCGGACGAAGGCCGACGGCACGAGATGGCCGGGCAGTGTGGCCGCGCAGTGCGCGCGCAGCTCGTCGTCGCTCACCGCCGTGTCCGTCGCGGTGACGCAGTACGCCGCCAGCAGGGCGTCCCCGTCCGGGCCGGTGCGCGGCGCGACGACTGCGGCGGTGACCTCAGGGTGCTCGCGCAGCCGGTCCTCCACCTCGCCCGGCTCCACCCGGAAGCCGCGGACCTTGATCTGCCGGTCCATACGGCCGAGGAACTCCAGCGTGCCGTCCGGGCGGTGGCGCACCCGGTCGCCGGTGCGGTACATCCGGCTCCCGTCGGCTGCGAAGGGGTCCGCGACGAACCGCTCGGCGGTCGGGCCCGGCCGTCCGGCGTATCCGACGGCCACGGCCGGACCCGCGAGATACAGCTCACCGGTGCCGGCCGGGGCGAGCGTCTCGTCGAGCACATGGGCGCGCACGTGGGCCAGGGCATGACCCAGGTGCGGAACCGGCCCGGAGATGGGGGTCGCGGTGGCGTCGACGGTGCACTCGGTCGGCCCGTACAGGTTCCAGGCGTCCTCCCCGTCGGCGAGCGACCGCCACATCCGCTCCGGTATGGGCTCGCCGCCCAGCAGCAGCCGCAGCCCGCGCCCGGCGAGACGGGAGCCGACGAGCTGCCAGTGCGAGGGGGTGAAGTCCATCTCGGTGACGGCGTGTTCGTCGAGCAGCGCCGCGAGGCGGGCCGGGTCGGTGCGGTCGTCGTCGGAGAGCAGCACCAGGGTGTCGCCGCGGCAGACCCGGACCCACTGCTGCACCGAGGCGTCGAAGGACAGGCTGGCGTTCCAGCCGACCACGCGGTGCCCGGCCGGGTGGACGCCGCGCTCCTCCAGACCCGCCACCAGCGCGCTCACCGCGCCCCGGGTGACCTCGACGCCCTTGGGGCGGCCGGTGGAGCCCGAGGTGTGGATGACGTACGCCGCATCGAGCGCGCCCGCTGCCGGGTCCTCGAAACGGTCCTCGCCCGCCGTGTCCGCCGCGTCCGCCGTGTCCGGCCCCAGCACCGGCAGGCCGTCGGCCCACGGCAGGGCGCCGGTGTCCGAGACCACCGCGCGCAGCCGCGCGTCGGCGGCGGTGAGGGCGAGCCGGTCGTCGGGGTAGGCCGGGTCCAGCGGCACATACGCGGCACCCGCCCGCCATACGGCCAGCGGTGCGACGGCCCAGTGCACCCCCCGGCGTGCGCTGATGCCCACCCGGTCACCGGGGCCGACCCCCAGCGCACGCAGCCGTCCGGCGAGACGGGCCGTGCGCGCGCTCAGCTCGGCGAAGGTGAGGGAGGCGTCCGGGGCGTGGATCGCGATCCGGTCCGGGACCGCCGCCGCGGTGGCGAGGAAGCGTGCTACCAGGTCCTGGGGCTCAGCCATGGGACACCGCCGGGGCGGGGGCGACACTCGGGGCGCAGTCGCTCACCGCGATCGGGTCGCCCATGGCGACCAGGATGCGGCGCTCGCCCCGGTAGGGGTCGCGGGCGTGCGCGGCCAGCACGTTGTCGACGAGCATCAGGTCGCCCGGCTGCCAGGTGCGGCGCACCGTGGCCCGGTCGTAGGCGGCGTTGACGGCCGCCAGGTCCTCGGCGGTGAGGGGGATGCCGTCGCCGATGGCGGTGGAGAACGGCAGTCCGTCCGGGCCGAGTTCCTCCAGGAGGACCTCGCGGATGTCCTCGTCCAACGAGAACGGGCTCCAGAACGCGAGGTGGTTGAACCACACCTCGTCACCGGTGTGCGGATGACGCACGACGCCCGGCCGCAGCTGTTCGGTGCGCAGATGGCCGTCCTCGCCCCACTGGCAGGAGATCAGGTTCTCGGCGCAGTACCGCTCGACGTCCTCGGCCCGGTCGGCGGCGAACGCGGCCTGCCAGCCGACCGACAGGGTCTGCGAGTAGTTACGCGTCAGCACCCAGCCGTGCGCGCGCATCCGCTCGACCAGCTCGGGCGGGAGCAGCCGCAGCACCTCACGGCAGTCGGCGACCGGAGTGGCGCCGCCCTCCTCGGGCGCGGTCAGGCAGCCGAAGAGCAGCAGCCCGGGGAAGGTCAGGGTGTAGCTGTTCTCGTTGTGCGGCCGGATCGCCTGGGCGGCGGGCAGATCGGTGGAGGAGAACACGCCGCTGCCGTAGTCGCTGCGCGGAGTGGCCTTCTCCCGGTACGGGGTCGCGGTCGGGATCAGCTCGTCGCGGACCAGCGCGAAGTCCTCCACGCTGCGGATCGGCAGGCCACGCAGGTAGACCGCGCCGTAACGGTGCAGGCCCGCGCGCAGTTCCTCCTGGTGGGCGGCGAGCCAGTCACGGGCGGCTGCCGCGTCGGCGAGCGTAGGCGCCTCGACGGTTGCGGGGGCGCCCGGCTCGGTGTGCCAGTGCAGTGCGGCGCTCATCGGGCACCGGCCGGGGCGCCCGAGGCGTGACGGAGCTCCAGGGTGCAGCACTTGACGCTGCCGCCGCCCTTGAGCAGCTCCGACAGATCGACACCGATCGGGGTGAAACCACGCCCGGCGAGCCGGTCCGCGAGGTTGCCCGCCGTCTCCGGGAGCAGCACATTGCGCCCGTCCGAGACGGCGTTGAGCCCGAAAACCTCGGCGTCGGCCTCCTCGGCGAGCAGCGCGTCCGGGTACAGCTCGCGCAGCGCCTCGCGGCTCTCCGGCGAGAACGCGCCCGGGTAGTACATGACTTCGTCGTCGTCCAGGACGGAGAGCGCGGTGTCCAGGTGGTAGAAGCGCGGGTCGACCAGGGTGAGGCTCACCACGGGTGCGCCGAGCACCCGCTCGGCCTCGGCGTGCGCGGCCAGGTCGGTACGGAAGCCCGTACCGGCCAGGACCCGGCCACCGGCGACCAGGTAGTCGCCTTCGCCCTCGTTGGTGTGGCGGGCGGCGTGCACCACCGGGTAGCCGTGCTGCTCGAACCACGCCTGGTAGGCGGGGGCCTCGTCGGTCCGCTCGGCGTGGCGGAAGTTGGCGACCAGAACGCGGTCGTCGAGGACGGTGGCGCCGTTGGCGGAGTACACCATGTCGGGCAGGCCCGGCACCGGGTCGATCAGCTCGACGGTGTGGCCGAGCTCCTGGTACAGCGCGTACAGCCGCTCCCACTGGAGTACCGCGAGCGCGGTGTCGGTCGGCTTGGCCGGGTCCATCCAGGGGTTGATGCGGTAGCTGACGGTGAAGTGGCTGGGGCGGCACATCAGGTAGTGCCGGGGCCTAGCGGTGCGCTGGGTCGTCATGGCTCAGGCCTCCTTCGTCGCGGCGATCAGGCTGGCCGGACGCAGATCGGTCCAGGTCCTCTCGATGTGGTCCAGGCACTCCTGGCGGGCTGCGGGGCCGTGGGTGGTGTGCCACCCGGCGGGGACGGCGAGGGAGGCGGGCCACAGCGAGTGCTGGTTCTCCTCGTTCACCAGGACGAGGTAGACGGCCTCTTCGTCCTCGAAGGGGTTGGTCACGGGTGCTCCTCTTGTGTCATCGAAGGAAGGTCATGGCAGAGGGGTTGGATCAGGGGCGGGGCGGCGGCGATGCGCCAGCCGCCGGGCAGGGGGGACATCGCCAGCGCACGGCGGCAGATGGCCAGCGCCGTGGAGCGGGTGCTCCCCTCCCCGGTCGCCGCGATGAACATCCCGAGGTGGAGGCGGCCCGGCCGGCCGGCCTGGACGCTGATGTGTTCCAGGCGTTCGCCGCGGACCGCCGACGTCCAGAGCAGGTCGACCAGGCGGGCGTTGTCCGCGGTGCGGACCTGCGCGGGGTCGGCCGCGTCGAGGGTGATGACGGTCAGCTCCACTGCGGAGTACGTCAGGGCCGGGCCGGGCCGTGACCGGCCACCGCGGAGGTCGTACGGACCACCGCGGAGGCCGTACGGACGGCGCACGAAAGGGAAGAAGTCATGGAGGTGCCCTCGGCAGAAGGGAAGGAAGAAGATTCGGAACCGCCCGGCGCTGCGCCGCGGCGATGGCCCCATCCTGACCGGCGTCCACCCCCGAGGGAACACGTTTTGGCTGGTCAGAAGCGGCCAGGCCGCTTTGTGACAGCCCATCTCGCCCCTCGCATATACGTGTAGACGCGAGATGTATGGGCTGTAGATGGCCGCGTTCCACACTGGGCGCGGATCCGCCGGAACAGCGGACCCACCGGGGAACCGGCACACGATGGGGGTAGGGAATGTCCGCGACGCTCGGACTGGAGACGCTGGACCGGACGGTGTACCGGATGATGCTCGACCGGCCGGCCCTGGGCGTGGCCGAGCTCGCCGCCGAGCTGGCCATCACACCGGACGGGATCCACGCCTGTCTGGACCGGCTGTTCGCGCTGCAACTGGTGCAGACGTCGTTCGAGGCGCCCAGCCGGTTCACCGTGGTCGATCCGGTGCTCGGGGTGAAGCGGCTGCTCGACCAGCAGCACGACGAACTGCTGCGGCGCCAGCACCAGATGGCCAGCAGCCATCAGGCGCTGGTCCGCATCCTCGCCGGCTCGGGCGGCCCGGCGCAGCGGGCGGACGGGGTCGAACGCCTGGCCGGGCCGGACGCGGTGCGGCGGCGGCTGGAGCGGCTGGCCCTGGAGGCCCGGATCGAGATCCTCACCTTCCTGGCGGACGTCCCCCGGCCGTCGGCGGCGCTGCGGGCCGCGCGCGAGAGCGACGCGCTCGCCCTGCGGCGCGGGGTGGCGATCCGCACCGTCGGCCCGGACAGCATCCGCGACGACGCGACGGCCGTGGAGCACACCCGCGCACTGGTCGCGCAGGGCGGCCAGGTCCGTACCGTGGCCGCACTGCCGACCCAACTGGTGGTGGTCGACCGCACGTACGCCCTGGTCCCGATGGACCCGGCCGACAGCGGCAAGGGCGCGCTCCACCTCTCCGCCCCCGGCGTGCTCGCTCCCCTGCTCGCCCTGTTCGAGCGGGTCTGGGGCGCGGCCACCCCACTGGGCGGCGACCCGGCCGGGACCCGCCAGGTGCCGAGCGAGCAGGAGCGGGCCCTACTCACCCTGCTCGCCGAGGGCCACACCGACGAGTCCGCCGCGGTCCAGCTGCACATCTCGGCGCGCACCGCCCGGCGGATCATGGCATCACTCAACGAGCGGCTGGGCGCCCGCAGCCGGTTCGAGGCGGGGCTGCGCGCGGCGCGGCTGGGCTGGATCTGACCGGTGCCTTCAACGGCCTTGCCGCCGTTGGGGGTTGCCAGTCCCGGAGGCTGCGACCGACCACGCGTCTGGGACATCGCTTACACGGTGTACCGCTCCGCTGCCGTGCGGCGCGGCGCGGCGCGGCGCGTACCTCGATGGGGCGCACGGGAGGTCCCGTGCGTTGATCATCCCTGTCGGAGGAGGTCGATGGTGGGACTTGCGAGAAGTGACCGGTTTCCAGCCGCGCGCCGTCGTCAGGAGCGCGCGAGCCGGGCCGCGAGATAGGGCGCGGTGGCGCTGCGACGGGACTTCGCCACCTTGGCCGGCGGGCCCGCCACCACCACCCGCCCGCCCGCGTCGCCACCGCCCGGCCCGAGATCGATGACCCAGTCGGCGGTGGCGACCGTGTCCAGGTCGTGTTCGACGAGGACGACCGTGTTACCCGCGTCGACGAGCCGGTGCAGCTGCCGCAGCAGCAGAGCGATGTCCGAGGGGTGCAGCCCCGCCGTCGGCTCGTCGAGCAGATAGAGCGCGTGCCCGCGGCGGGCCCGCTGCAGTTCGGTGGCGAGTTTGATGCGCTGTGCCTCACCACCGCTGAGTTCCGTCGCGGGCTGGCCAAGCCGCAGATACCCAAGGCCCACCTCGCGCAATGTCTCCAGACTGCGGGAGGCGGCGGGGACGGCGGACAGGAACTCTGCGGCGGCGTCGACGGACAGCGCCAGTACTTCCGCGATGTTCTTGCCGCGGTGGGTGACTTCCAGCGTTTCGGCGTTGTACCGGGCGCCCCGACAGGTCGGGCACGGCGCGTAGGTGCCGGGCAGGAACAGCAGTTCCACCGCGACGAATCCCTCGCCCTGGCAGGTCTCGCACCGCCCTTCGGGCACGTTGAAGGAGAACCGCCCGGCCGAGTAACCGCGCGCCCTGGCCTCGTCCGTCGCCGCGTACAGCTTGCGCACCGCGTCGAACATCCCCGTATACGTGGCCAGGTTGGACCGGGGAGTCCGGCCGATGGGCCGTTGGTCGACCCGGACCAGCCGGTCGAACGACTCGACCCCCGAAGCATCCTGGACATCGACCTCCAACCGCGCCTCGTCCGGCTCCTCGGGTACGAGTCCGAGGTGGCCGCGCACGACCTCGGCGAGCACCTGCGTCACCAGCGTCGACTTCCCGGAACCGGACACGCCCGTCACCGCCGTCAGTACACAGAGCGGTACGTCGACGGACACCTCGTGCAGATTGTGGCGGGAGACACCGCGCAGGCGCAGCCAGCCGTGCGGGGTGCGCGGGCGGTGGTCGAGCGGCTGGGCGCGCCCGAACAGGTACCGGCTCGTGGCCGACTCCCCGACCCGCTCAAGACCGTCCACCGGACCGCTGTACAGCACGCGTCCGCCGCCCTCGCCCGCACCCGGGCCGATGTCGACCACCCAGTCCGCCCGCCGTACGACGTCCATGTCGTGCTCCACGACGAACAGCGAGTTGCCCGCCGCTTTGAGGCGGTCCAGCACGTCAAGGAGGGGTTCCGCGTCAGCCGGGTGCAGGCCCGCGGAGGGTTCGTCGAGGACGTAGACGACGCCGAACAGCCCCGAGCGCAGCTGGGTGGCGATGCGCAGGCGCTGCGCCTCGCCGGGCGACAGGGTCGTGGAGCGGCGCCCGAGGCTGAGGTATCCGAGGCCCAGGTCGAGCAGTACGTCGACGCGCGCGACCATGTCGCCGCAGATCCGGACCGCGACCTCGGTCGTCTCCCCCGATCGGGCGGTCGACGTGGTGGCGTCGGCCCTGGACCGCCCCGCGACGGGCCGCAGCACCGCCGCGGCCTCGGCGAGCGGCATCGCGTTGATCTCGGCGATGGAGCGTCCGGCGAAGGTCACGGCGAGCGCCTCGGGCCGCAGTCCGCTGCCGTGGCACTCGGGGCAGGGCACACTCCTGACGAACCGGAGCGCCCGTTCGCGCATCTTCTCGCTCTTGGAGTCGGCGAGGACGTGCATGACGTGCTTGCGGGCGCTCCAGAATTTGCCCTGGTAGCCGTAATCGATCCGGTCCTCCTCCGGCTCGATGTACACGGAGGGCTGCTCATCCGTGTATAGCAGCCAGTCCCGGTCCTTCTTCCGGAGTCTGCGCCACGGTCGGTCGATGTCGATCCCCAGTCCGTTCACCACACTGCGGAGGTTGGCGCCCTGCCAGGCGCCCGGCCAGGCGGCGATCGCCCCCTCGCGGATGCTCAGCGAGGGGTCCGGGACGAGCAGGTCCTCGGCGACGTCGTGCACGACGCCCAGCCCGTGGCACTCCGGGCAGGCGCCGGCCGCAGTGTTGGGCGAGAACGACTCGGCTTCCAGCCGTGCGGCCCCGGGCGGATAGGTGCCGGCACGGGAGTACAGCATGCGCAGCAGATTGGAGAGTGTGGTGAGGGTGCCGACCGTCGAGCGCGAGCTGGGCGACCCACGGCGCTGCTGCAGGGCCACCGCGGGTGGCAGTCCGGTGATCTCCTGCACGTGCGGTGCGCCGACCTGCTGCAACAGCCTTCGGGCGTACGGGGCCACGGACTCGAAGTAGCGCCTCTGGGCCTCCGCGTAGAGCGTGCCGAACGCGAGCGAGGACTTGCCCGAACCGGAGACGCCGGTGAAGGCGACCATCGCGTCCCGCGGAACGTCGACATCGATGTTCCGCAGGTTGTTCTCACTGGCGCCCCGGACATGCACGAAGGCGTCGCTCGCGTCCTTGTTCACCGTTCCTGATTACCTGATCGCGCCGGGAACCGCGCGACAGACGCCATCTGCGGGCTCCGGCACACGCGCATCCGGGGACGCCTCGGCGTGAGCCCCTGACAGGACACGTAGAGCGCGGATCAGCGGTTTCCGCCGCTGTGGTCAGTGCTGGGGCGGGTGAGGCGGACCATGGCGCGGTAGAGGGCGGCGGG
>NZ_JBJHPC010001101.1:0-915 GCF_045257485.1 Streptomyces sp. YS-3
GTCCGTGAAGGGGCGCGGGGAAGCGCACGACCAGTCCTAGTGCCGCAACGGGGGTGCGATGCGAGGCGTCCCGCCCGTCGCTGTCGTCGCCGCGGCCGTCGCCGTCGGTCGGCGGCCGATGGGCCAGGAACCAGGGACCGGTCGATGGCCAAAGGACCAGGGACCAACGACCAGGGACAGGACCCGAGACCAGGTACGGGGGGGACCACGCCTCGGCAGGGCCGTTGGTCGTACAGTCCGATATTGGGCTGATCGGGTCGGTTTCGCGGGGCGTACGGGTGTGGCTGGTCCGGGTCGCCGCGTACCCGTGGCAGGGTCCCTGAGCACGTACGCCCGCGAGCAGCAGAGGTCCCCCATGCGACTGCGCAACGCCCTCGCCATCTCCGTCACCGCGGCCACGGCCCTGTCCGCGCCCGCGGTCGCGGCGGCCGACGAGCGCGAGCCGCGGGGGCGGCAGGGGCACGCCCTGCTCTCCGCCGCCAACCAGCCCGTCTGCGGGGACCGGGCCGGGGCCGACTTCCCCGTGGACACACGGATCCACGGGGGGCCGGCGGAGTACGTCCCGGGTGAGGGTGCGCAGCTCTGGTACGTGGACCTCACCAACACCACCGCCCACACCTGCCGCAACATCCACCCCGTGGTCGTCCTCGTCGACCGGGACCGGACCCTCAAGGACTCCCAGGCCAAGCTGGAGTTCTTCGACGCGTCGGCGGGGCGCGCGCACCCCGTCCCCTTCGAGCGGACGGACGCCGACGAGTACATCGGGGTGTTCGACGACGGCTTCCCCGGGTTCGTGATCGGCGCGGGGGAGACCGTGACGGTCAAGGTCCGGCTCGGGTTCACGGCCGACACCCGGCCCAACGAGGTCACCGTGAACGCGGCGGTGGTGCAGCGGCGGGGGGACGACGGGCAGTG
>NZ_JBJHPC010001102.1:0-908 GCF_045257485.1 Streptomyces sp. YS-3
GCGGAGGGGCCGCGGAGGGTCGGCAGGGGGGCTCAGCCGTTGCCCGAGGCCAGCTCACGGCTGCGGTCGCGGGCGGCTTCCAGGGCCGCGATCAGGGCGGCCCGTACGCCGTGGTTCTCCAGTTCGCGGATCGCGCTGATCGTGGTGCCCGCGGGTGAGGTGACCGCCTCGCGGAGCTTGACGGGGTGTTCGCCGCTGTCGCGGAGCATCACGGCGGCGCCGATGGCGGCCTGCACGATGAGGTCGTGGGCCTGGGCGCGCGGCAGGCCGAGCAGGATGCCGGCGTCGGTCATGGCCTCGACCAGGTAGTAGAAGTAGGCCGGACCCGAGCCGGAGAGCGCTGTGGCGGCGTCCTGCTGGGATTCCGGGACGCGCAGGGTCTTGCCGACGCCGCCGAAGATCTCCTCCGTATGGGCGAGGTGGGTCGGGGTCGCGTGGCTGCCCGCGCTGATGACGGACATGCCCTCGTCGACCAGGACGGGGGTGTTCGGCATGACACGGACGACCGGTGTGTTCGGAGCGAGCCGTTCCTCGATGAACGCGGTCGGGATACCGGCGGCGGCGCTGATGACCAGGCGGTCCGGGGCGACGTGCGGGGTGAGCTCGTCGAGGAGGCGGCCCATGTCCTGGGGCTTCACGGCGAGGATCAGGGTGTCGGCGCGCTTGGCGGCGTCGGCGTTGCTGACGGAGTCGACGCCGTAACGGGTGCGCAGCTCCTCGGCGCGTTCCGGGCGGCGGGTCGTGACCAGGAGGTTCGCGGGGTTCCAGCCGGCGCGGATCATCCCGCTCAGGAGGGCTTCGCCGATCTTGCCGGTGCCGAGGACTGCGACGGTGTGGGTCATGCGGTCACCCTCCGGGTGGTGCGGGGTCTCTCCGTGGTGCGGGGTCTGGCCTCGTCATCCTCGCAC
>NZ_JBJHPC010001103.1:0-907 GCF_045257485.1 Streptomyces sp. YS-3
GGGTCACGGGGTGCCGCCCGTGGTGCGTACCCGTTTGGTGAACTCGTCGTGCCCGGGCCAGCTCAGCACGATCTCGCCGTCGTCGCCGAGGCTCGCCCGCGCCAGTACGGGCGTGAGGTCGCGGGCCGCCGCCGCGTCGACCGCTTCGGCGGGGGTGGCGTACGGGAGGAGGGCGCGCAGGGTCGAGACGGTCGGCGGCATCATCAGCAGCTCGCCCGCGTCGTACCCGGCGAGGGCATCGGCGGGCCGGATCCACACGGTCCGGTCGGCCTCGGTGGAGGCGTTGCGGGTGCGCTGGCCCTCGGGGAGCACGGCGACGAAGAACCAGGTGTCGTACCGCTTCGGCTCGAACTCGGGGGTGATCCAGCGGGCCCAGGCACCGAGCAGGTCCGAGCGCAGGACCAGGGAGCGGCGGTCGAGGAACTCGGCGAAGGAGAGGTCGCGGGCGACGAGGGCGCGGCGGTCGGCCTCCCAGTCGTCGCCGGTGGTGTCGCCCACGACGCTGTCGGCGTCCGGTCCGGCGAGGAGGACTCCGGCCTCCTCGTACGTCTCGCGGACGGCGGCGCAGACGATGGCCTGGGCGTCGTCCGGGGCCACGCCGAGGCGGGCCGCCCAGGTCTCGCGGCTCGGGCCGGCCCAGCCGATGCGTCTGGCGTCGTCCCTGGGGTCGACGCCGCCGCCCGGGTACGCGTAGGCGCCGCCGGCGAAGGCCATGGAGGTGCGGCGCCGCAGCATGTGCACGGCGAGGGCGCCGGGCCCGTCCCCGGCACGCAGCAGCATGACGGTCGCGGCGCGGCGGGGCGGTACGGGGGTGAGGGTGCCGTGGGCTAGGGCGCGGATGCGGTCGGGCCATTCCGGCGGGTACCACTGACCATTGGGCATGGGCGCGAGGCTATCTGTTGGGGTG
>NZ_JBJHPC010001104.1:0-1331 GCF_045257485.1 Streptomyces sp. YS-3
CCACCGCCGTTTACTGGCGCTTAAGTTCTCAGCTTCGCCCCACCGAAATGGAGCTAACCGGTCCCCTTAACGTTCCAGCACCGGGCAGGCGTCAGTCCGTATACATCGCCTTACGGCTTCGCACGGACCTGTGTTTTTAGTAAACAGTCGCTTCTCGCTGGTCTCTGCGGCCACCCCCAGCTCACGGAGTAAATCCGATCACCGGTGATGGCCCCCCTTCTCCCGAAGTTACGGGGGCATTTTGCCGAGTTCCTTAACCATAGTTCACCCGAACGCCTCGGTATTCTCTACCTGACCACCTGAGTCGGTTTAGGGTACGGGCCGCCATGAAACTCGCTAGAGGCTTTTCTCGACAGCATAGGATCATCCACTTCACCACAATCGGCTCGGCATCAGGTCTCAGCCTTAATGTGTGACGGATTTGCCTACCACACGGCCTACACCCTTACCCCGGGACAACCACCGCCCGGGCTGGACTACCTTCCTGCGTCACCCCATCGCTTACCTACTACCACCTTGGGTCAGCGGCTCCACCACTCCCCTTTGTCCGAAGACTCCAGGGCGGCTTCACGGCCTTAGCATTAATGGATTCGATATTGGGCGTTTCAAAGCGGGTACCGGAATATCAACCGGTTGTCCATCGACTACGCCTGTCGGCCTCGCCTTAGGTCCCGACTTACCCTGGGCAGATCAGCTTGACCCAGGAACCCTTAGTCAATCGGCGCACACGTTTCTCACGTGTGTATCGCTACTCATGCCTGCATTCTCACTCGTGAACCGTCCACCACTAGCTTCCGCTGCGGCTKCTTCTAAGCCAACCTCCTGGTTGTCTCTGCGACTCCACATCCTTTCCCACTTAGCGTACGCTTAGGGGCCTTAGTCGATGCTCTGGGCTGTTTCCCTCTCGACCATGGAGCTTATCCCCCACAGTCTCACTGCCGCGCTCTCACTTACCGGCATTCGGAGTTTGGCTAAGGTCAGTAACCCGGTAGGGCCCATCGCCTATCCAGTGCTCTACCTCCGGCAAGAAACACACGACGCTGCACCTAAATGCATTTCGGGGAGAACCAGCTATCACGGAGTTTGATTGGCCTTTCACCCCTAACCACAGGTCATCCCCCAGGTTTTCAACCCTGGTGGGTTCGGTCCTCCACGAAGTCTTACCTCCGCTTCAACCTGCCCATGGCTAGATCACTCCGCTTCGGGTCTAGAGCGTGCAACTCAAACGCCCTATTCGGACTCGCTTTCGCTACGGCTTCCCCACACGGGTTAACCTCGCTACACACCGCTAACTCGCAGGCTCATTCTTCAAAAGGCACGCAGTCACGACG
>NZ_JBJHPC010001105.1:0-897 GCF_045257485.1 Streptomyces sp. YS-3
GCCCGGATCGCGTCGAGCGCGGCGGGCGTACGCAGGGTCACCTCGATGGCCGGCAGCCCGCCCGCCACGAGGGCCCGCGCGAGCGGTACGGCGTCGGCGGCGTCGTCCAGGACGACCACGGGGACGACGGGGGCGAGGTCCAGGACGGAGGTCATACCGGCATCCTGCCGGGGGGTGTCGCAGGGCGCAACGAGCGTTGCACCCTGCGCAACGGGGGTCAGTGGATCTGCTCCACGACCACGTCCAGCGACCGCGTCCGGGGGCAGCATCCACGTACCGCCGACGCAGCCCACGTTCGCCAGCGCCAGATAGCGGGGCGCCGAGGCGAGCGAGATGCCGCCGGTGGGGCAGAAGCGGGCGGCCGGGAACGGTCCGGCCAGCGAGGTGAGGTAGGCCGTGCCGCCCGCCGCCTCGGCCGGGAAGAACTTCATCTCGCCGATCCCGCGCTCCAGGAGCGCCACCACCTCGGAGGCGGTGGCGACGCCGGGCAGGAACGGCAGCCCGGACGCGGTCATCGCGTCGAGCAGACCCGCGGTCCAGCCCGGGCTGACCAGGAAGCGCGCCCCGGCCGCCGCGGCCCGTTCGACCCCGGCGGCCGACACCACGGTCCCGGCCCCGACCACGGCCCCGGGGACGCTGTCCGCGATGGCCCGGATCGCGTCGAGCGCGGCGGGCGTACGCAGGGTCACCTCGATGGCCGGCAGCCCGCCCGCCACGAGGGCCCGCGCGAGCGGTACGGCGTCGGCGGCGTCGTCCAGGACGACCACGGGGACGACGGGGGCGAGGTCCAGGACGGAGGTCATACCGGCATCCTGCCGGGGGGTGTCGCAGGGCGCAACGAGCGTTGCACCCTGCGCAACGGGGGTCAGTGGATCTGCTCCACGACCACGTCCAGCG
>NZ_JBJHPC010001106.1:0-896 GCF_045257485.1 Streptomyces sp. YS-3
TCCCCGACGACCCCGAGCCCCGCGAACTCCTCGCGCAGGGCACCGCGCCCGCGGACGTCGCCGCCAAGTACTCCCCGACGACCCCGAGCCCCGCGAACTCCTCGCGCAGGGCACCGCGCCCGCGGACGTCGCCGCCAAGTACCCCACCTCCTCCCTCGCCTGGGCCCAGCTCGCGGACGACGCGTTCGACGCGGGCCGCACCGTCGAGTCGTACGCGTACGCCCGCACCGGCTACCACCGCGGCCTCGACTCGCTGCGCCGCGCCGGCTGGAAGGGCCACGGCCCGGTGCCGTGGGAGCACGAGCCCAACCGCGGCTTCCTGCGCGCCCTGCACGCCCTCGCCCGTGCCGCCCAGGCCATCGGCGAGCAGGCCGAGTTCGAGCGCTGCACCGCGTTCCTGCGGGACTCCTCGCCGCTCGCCGCCGACACGCTGAGCTGACCTGCGCGGATTCGTACCGTCCGGACAATTTTCGTGCGGACGGTACGATCGCACGCACCATCGAATATCGGACAATCGAACGCCGACACCGCACGCCGACACCGCACACCGCAGGTCGACATCGATGTCGGACACCGCAAGACGGCGCTGGCGCACGAGGCCCCACACCTCTCCCCCCAACTCCAGCCGTGAGCAGGGGAGAAGTCTGTCTTGGGCAAGCGAGCAGCCCGCAACGGAGCCCGTCGTGGCCGTGGCCACACCCGACCCCGTAGCGGTGAGAGACGCTCGGCCCGGCTCCGCCCCCGCGCCCTCCTCCTCGCGGGCGGCCTTCTCGGCCTCGCCCTCGTCTGCGCCGCCGCGCTGACCCAGGAGCGCGGCGGCGACAAGGATGCCGCCCGGCCGGGGTACCCCGCCGAGACGCCCCTCGGCTCCCGCGCGCCCCTCCCGGCCGGCGACG
>NZ_JBJHPC010001107.1:0-896 GCF_045257485.1 Streptomyces sp. YS-3
CCCAGTGCGCGCGGGTCCGGCCGGTGCGGGAGCTCAGCCCCCGCACCGGCCGGACCCGCGCGCACTGGGAGTACGAGGCCGACCGGCTCCTGCTCGCCGTACGCCCCTACGCCTCGCCGCGCCACGGTCTGATCAACCTGCCCGGCGACCGGCCGAGCCGGTCCGGACCCCGCTCCGACGGCCTCGAAGGGTACGCCCGCACCTGGCTCCTCGCCGCGCTGCGGATCGCGGGCGCGCACGGCGAAGACCCGCACGGCCACCTCGGCCGCTACGCCGAAGGACTCGCGGCCGGAACCGAACGACCGCTGCCCACGGGGGAGTTGGGCAGCGGCGACCCCGACTCCTGGCCCCGTGTCGACGACGTGCGCCAGGCCCTCGTCGAGTCCGCCTCCGTCGCGCTCGGGCTGCGCCTCACCCGCCCCTGGCTGTGGGACAGGCTGGACGACCGGGTGCGCCAACGAGCCGTCGACTGGCTGCTGCCCGCCCTCGGCCCCTCACCCGTCGACAACAACTGGTGGTTCTTCGGTCTCACCGTCGCCGGCTTCCTCCAGGACGCGGGCATCGAGACCGACCGCGCCTCGGCCACCGTCGAACGCGCGCTGGAACACGTCGATCAGTGGTACCTCGGCGACGGCTGGTACAGCGACGGCCCCAACCGCTCCTTCGACCACTACAACGGCTGGGCTCTCCACTTCTATCCCGTCCTGCACGCTCATCTGGGTGACAACCGGGAACTCCTCGACCGGTACGGGCCACGGCTCCACGCCCACCTCGACGCCTGCACCCGGATGTTCGGCGCCGACGGCGCGCCCCTGCCGTACGGCCGCTCCCTCACCTACCGGTTCGCCGCCGCCGCGGCCCCCTGGCTCGGCGCGCTCACCGGCCACACCCCCCTC
>NZ_JBJHPC010001108.1:0-894 GCF_045257485.1 Streptomyces sp. YS-3
TGTCCACGGTCGGCGGCGAGCAGTTGGGCCTCCCGGGCCCCCAGACGGGCGAGGGCGCCCCCGCACTGCCCCGGGACCTCTCCGCGCTGTCCTGGATGGTCTCGGACGCGGACACCGGCCAGGTACTGGCCGCCAGCAACGCCCACTGGCCGCTGCCGCCCGCCTCCACGCTCAAGATGCTCTTCGCGGACACGGTGCTGCCCACGGTCCCGGGCACGGCGAGCCACAAGGTGGAGCCGGCGGAGCTGGACGGGATGGGCGGCGGCAGCAGCGCGGTCGGCATCGTCCCGGGCCAGACGTACCAGGGCGCCGACCTCTGGCGCGGGGTGTTCCTGCGCTCGGGCAACGACGCGGTGCACGTCCTGGCGTCGATGAACGGCGGCGTCCCCAAGACCGTGTCGGACATGCAGACGAGGGCGGAGGCGCTGGGCGCCAAGGACACCCACGTCCGCAGCCCCGACGGCTACGACGCGGAGGGCCAGGTGTCCTCGGCGTACGACCTGACGCTGTTCCTCCGCTCGGGCCTGCGCAACAAGGACTTCAAGGAGTACTGCTCGACGGCGGACGCGAAGTTCCCGGGCGGCCCGAACACCAAGGGCAAGCCGTTCGGGATCTCCAACACCAACCGCATGCTCTCCGGCACCGGAGGCGTACCGAAGTACCCGGGCCTGATCGGCGGCAAGAACGGCTACACGACCCACGCCGGCAACACCCTCGCGGAGGCCGCCACCCGCGACGGGCACACGATCCTGGTGACGGTGATGAACCCCCAGGAGAACAAGCACGACAAGGTCTACACGGAGACGCGCGCGCTGCTGGACTGGGGCTTCGCGGCAGTGGGCAGGGCAAAGCCGGTAGGCACCCTGGACCCGGCCAAGCCCTCCCCCACGACCC
>NZ_JBJHPC010001109.1:0-891 GCF_045257485.1 Streptomyces sp. YS-3
GGTTCACACTGCTCGGGTTCGGGCTGTGTGTGATCGTGCCGCAGACGTTCGCGGCGGCCGGGCGGCTGTTCCCGCACGCCTCCGACGCGGCGATCGCGCGGCTCAACATCTTCAACTACGTGGGCTTCCTCGTCGGCTCTCCGCTCGTCGGGGGGCTCGGGGACGCGTGGAGCTACCGGGGCGCGATGCTGGTGCCGATGGTGCTGGTCCTGCTCACCCTGGTGTACGCCCGGTCGTTCGGGGCGGAGGGGGCCCGATACGGTGGCGGGCATGACCGGCCGCGCACTGTTGATGTGGGATGACGCCGTCACGGCGTACGACTTCGGACCGAGCCACCCGATGGACCCGGTGCGGCTCTCGCTGACCATGGGGTTGGTGCGGGCGTACGGGCTGGACAAGGTGGTGGACGTGGTGGCCGCGCCCGCGGCGGGGGACTCGACGCTGCGGCTCGTCCACCGGGAGGACTATGTGGCGGCCGTACGGGCCGCTTCGGCGGACCCGGGCCGCGCCGACCAGGCGTACGGGCTGGGAACGGTCGACGATCCCGCGTTCGCGGGGATGCACGAGGCGTCCGCGCTGATCGCGGGGCAGTCCGTGGGGGCCGCGGAGGCGGTGTGGCGCGGGGACGCGGCGCACGCGGTGAACTTCGCGGGCGGGCTGCACCATGCGATGCCGGGCGGGGCGTCGGGGTTCTGTGTCTACAACGACGCGGCGCTGGCGATCGCGCGCCTCCTTGAGCTGGGCGCCGAGCGCGTCGCGTACGTGGATGTGGACGTGCACCACGGGGACGGGGTGCAGACGGCGTTCTGGGACGACCCCAGGGTGCTGACGATCTCCCTCCATGAGCACCCCCGGCTGCTGTTCCCCGGGACGGGGTGGCCGGAGGAGACC
>NZ_JBJHPC010001110.1:0-888 GCF_045257485.1 Streptomyces sp. YS-3
AGCAGGCCCCTCGCGTACCCGCCGCCCGGCCCGCCGTGCGGCGCCCGGTTCGCCGGGATCGAGGCCGGCGGGGCGGAACCGGAGCTGGAGCCGGGGACGGAGCCGCAGGTGGGGCCCGGGGCGGGGCCGGAGGGCAGCGGGCCCCTACTGCCCCCGGTCGCCGTCGCCGCGCCCACCGGGGCCCGGTTCGGTGGCGGGCGGCAGCCGCGCGGACAGTCCGGGCAGCCGCGCGGCCGGGGCGAGCCACGGCAGGAGGAACGGGCGGACGGGCGCGACCGGCAGCGCGCGGTCCGCGAGGCCGTCGTCCGGCTGGTACGGCTGCGGGCCCGGGGCCGTACCGGCGAGGCGCACGCCGTGCTGTGCGAGGCGGCGGCCGGCCCCGCCGGCCTGCTGCCGCTGTTCGCGGGCGAGCTCCACCGCGCGGGCCTCGGCGCCGACTGGGCCACTCTGCTGTGGGAGGCGGCCTCGCTGCCGCCCGACCGGCTCGCCGCGGCGGCTGCCGCGCTCGCCGCCGCCGGGCAGGACGCCGACTGCGACCGGCTGCTGCGCCAGGGCGTGAGCCGGCCCGTCGAGCAGATCGCGCACGCGGTGCTCGCGCTGGGTGACGCCGGACGCGAGCGCGAGGCGGACGCGCTGCTGGACGCCTTCGTCCGGGTCCGTACGCCCCAGGACGCGGCGCATCTGGCCGCGCACGCGCCGGCGCGCCTCGGCCCGCGGCTGCTCACCGCCGCCGACGCGGTCTCCGAGGGGCGCAGGCGAGACCTCGTCCACGCCCTCCGCGTGGCCGGAATTGCAACAGAACGTTGAAATCCAGGGATTGAGGGGAGGGTGCGGATGGGCAGGGTCCCCAGCAATGGACAACGACGCCCATATATCCCGGTCCCGCTC
>NZ_JBJHPC010000112.1:0-15575 GCF_045257485.1 Streptomyces sp. YS-3
GGCCTCGGGGGAAGATCCATGGGTCTGGGGCAGGTCGGGCATGAAAAATCCTTTCGATTGTTTCGCCATGATGACCTGCCGTCCCGATGGCGTCGAGATCACCGGTCCACCCCTCGGCCGCCTCGCGTGGCCGGTGACCGCGGGTCTCAGCGCGCGCTGCCGAGGTTGCGGTCGCCGGCACCTCCCGAGAGCATCAGGGTGGTCTCCTCGATGCGGCGGAAGCGGCCGTCGGGGGCGAAGTCGGCGAACACGTACACCTCCATGCTCACCGTGGAGCCGTCCGTCTTGGTGATGTCGACGGTGTGCCGGTCGGCGTACTTGGCGCCGTCGTACAGCTCGTCGTGCACGGTGACCCGCCCATCGGCGACGACGGTGCGCAGATGCGTGATGTGCTCGACGAATCCGGCGCGGTCGGCCCACTCGCCGTCCGTGCGCTGGCGGTAGTCCGGGGCGAAGTAGCGGTCGGTCGCCTCCTCCACGGTGATGCCGCGGTTGAACAGCAGATCGTTGAGGGCGGTGGCGATACCGATGCGGTTCATGGTGGATCCTCTCAGGTTTTGCGTGCGCCGCGCACGCTTATGAGTACACCGTAACAGGAACGCGTGCGTTGCGCACGCTATTCTTCGGGTGTGAACAACGACGTGGGACACGAGATCGCGGACGCGCTGGGGATTCTGCTGCGGCGCACCACACGCGAACAGTTGCACCGGCAGCTCACCGAGGGCCTGGGCGAAGGGCTGGACGAGGTCACCTACCCGGTGCTCAGCGCCCTGGCCCGGACGGGGCCGCGCAGCGCGGCGGACCTGGCCCCCGAGGTCGGGATCGACCGCTCGGGCGTCACCCGCCGCGCCTCCCGTCTGGAGGCCGCCGGGCTCGTACGCCGCGAACCGGACCCCGACGACGGGCGGGCCCAGTTGCTGGTCCTCACCGCGCGGGGCCGGGACGCGGTGACGGAGCTGCGCGGAAGGCTGGCCGCGCACATCGCGCGGAGCCTGTCCTCGTGGCCGCCCGGCGAGGCCGAGGCGTTCGCCCGCCAGTTGCGCCGCTTCACGACCGACGGCCCGTTCACGGGGCATACGGGGTAGGAAACGCGCTCGGCCCACCGGCGGGCGATACGCCGGTGGGCCGAGACACAGACCGCTGGTTCAGTGCGCCCGCCGGGCGCACCCAGGGGTCACTGCGCCATCTCGTACGCCCCCGACAGCGCCTCCACGCGGTCCCAGACGCGCGCCGAACGGGTCTCGTCCACGACCGGGCGGCGGACCGCGCCGAGCGCCCAGGACTGCTGCGCCCCGGTCGCCGAGTCCTTGCCGTGCAGCTCCACGGCGTGCGCGGAGAAGTCACGTACGAGAACCGCGAACAGCTCGTCCAGCACGTCCTGGTCCAGGTCCGTCAGACGGGCCTGCTCCAGGATCAGCTGACCGTGGACGACCAGCGCGAACAGCTGGCCGACCGCGAGGAGGAGGTCGAGGTCGCGGCTCTGCTCCTCGTCGGGGGCGGCCGTGGTGACGAACTCGCAGAGCGCGTCGGCCTGCTCGCGGAAGCGGGCGACGTTGGGCAGCTCGGCGTAGGCGTCGTAGGCGGTACGCCAGTCGTGGAAACGTACGGAACCGAGGCCCCGGGCCGGGCCCTGCCGGAAGAGGAAGTCGTCGTCGGCCGCGTCCAGCCGGCTGGGCACGGCCGGGTACTCGACCGGCTCCAGCAGGTGGTTGCGCATGAACTTCAGGATCAGCGCCAGGTTGACGTGGACCGTGCCCTCCAGCTTGGGCAGTCCGCGGATCTCGATGGCCGCCTGGGCGAAGTAGTTGTCCTTCTCGAAGCCCTTGGCGGCGATGACGTCCCACATCAGGTCGATGACCTTCTCGCCCTCCGTGGTCACCTTCATCTTCGTCATCGGGTTGAAGAGGAGGTAGCGGCGGTCGTCCGGCCCTGCGGTGCGGAAGTAGTCGACGGCGCGGTCGCTGAACAGCTTCATCCCGACGAGCCGGACGTACGCGTCCGTCAGCTCGCGGCGCACGTGCGGGAACGCGGTGACGGGGCGGCCGTAGAGGATGCGGTTCTGCGCGTGGGTGACGGCCTCGTACATCGCGTGCTCGCAGATGCCGATCGAGGCGGTGCAGAGGTTGAACTTGCCGACGTTGACGGTGTTGAGCGCGGCGTCGAACGCGGCCCGGCCGGTGTGCAGGACGTCCTGCGGGGTGACCGGGTAGTCCGCGAGGCGGAACTCGCTCACGTACTTGGAGGAATCGACGACGTTCTTCACCAGGTGGTACGCCGGATGGCGGCTGTCGGCGGCGAAGAAGACGTAACCGTCCGGGCCCTCGACGTCGGTGCGCCGGCCGAAGACGGAGACGAGACCCGCGGCGTTGCCGTTGCCGATGTAGTACTTGGAGCCGGTGGCGCGGAAGCCGCCGTCGCCGTCGGGCTCCAGGAGCATGTCGGTGGAGTAGATGTCGGCGCCGTGCGTCTTCTCGGACAGGCCGAAGGCGAACACCTCGCCCTGGGCCAGGAGTTCGGCGGCGCGGGCGCGCGCTTCGGCGTTGTCGCTCTGCCAGACGGGGCCGAGGCCCAGGATGGTGACCTGCCAGGCGTACCAGTAGTCGAGACCGTAGAAGCCGAAGATCTCGTTGAGGGCCGCGATCCGGGCCGTGTCCCAGCGCTGGTCCTCGTTCGAGGCCTCGGAGGCCGGGGTGAGGAAGGTGGCGAACAGGCCCTCCTTGGCGGAGAACGCCAGGAAGTCGGCGAGCCACGCGCGGGAGCGGTAGTCCTCGATCAGCTGCCGCTTGCCGCGCGCCTCGAACCAGTCGACGGTGGCGCGCAGCAGCCGGCGGGTCTCGGGGTCGAAGTGCGCCGGGTCGTAGGTGCGCGGGTTGAACAGCAGGGCGTCGGCCATGGAGGTCCGCCTTTCGGGAGGGGTCGCGGTCGGGGGTTCAGTGGTCGTCGGTGGCCGGGGAGCCGGTGGAGAGCCGACGGACGGTGGCGAGGACGTCGTCGAGCCAGGCGATCGTCATCCGCTCGTACGCGATACCGCCCCGCAGCACGGCGTGCTGGAGCTCCTGACCGGTGTCGAGCGGCGCGGGCGCGGCGGGGCCGGTGAAGTCGCGCAGCTCCCCCGCGAGGTAGTGGGCGAGCCGCTCGCTGTGCGCCTGGCGGTGGCGTTCGACCTCCTGGATCACCGCGGCCGGGTCGTCGAAGGTGGCGCCGCGGATCTTCACGGCGAGGTCGTGCCGCAGACTCTCGGGCTCGGTCGGCTCGTGCAGCCACTGGGAGAGCGCGGCGCGGCCGGGGGCGGCGACGGAGTACTCCTTCTTGTCCGGCCGGCCCTCCTGGGCCACCTCACGGACGGCGAGCAGGCCGTCGCTCTCCATGCGCTTGAGCACGCGGTAGATCTGCTGGTGGGTCGCGGTCCAGAAGTAGCCGATGGACCGCTCGAACCGCCGGGCCAGCTCATAGCCTGAGCCCGGCTTCTCCAGCAGGGAGACGAGGATCGCGTGTTCGAGCGCCATACCGCGATCCTTCTATGCAACTCGTTGCATAGCCAAGTCGCACCGCCCGAGTGAGACCCGGATCACCCGGGGTGGCGGCCCACGGCATGGCGCTGGGGGGGGTCGGTGAGAAGTGGCTAAACCCTCAGACCGACGCGTCCTCGGTGCCGGGGGTGGCGCGGTGCGCCGGGTCGGTGGGCAGGTGGTGGCGCAGGAAGGCGAGCTCGGCATCGACGGCGCGTTCATGGCCGCCGAGGAAGGGTTCGTAGTGGCCGCCCGGCATCCGGACGAGCTCCCCGGCCGGCGCGCGTCCGGCCGCGTCGGCGCCCGGCCGGGCGAAGGCCGACTGGTCCTGGTCGCAGACGAGGACCAGCAGCGGGCACGTGATCCGGGCGGCGTGGCGGCCGGGCCGGTAGGTCATCAGGCGCAGAACGGTGCGGGCCGCGATCTCTTGCCGCCACTCGGGGTAGGCGTTGCCCGGGTTCAGCGCCCGGTCGCCGTCGAGGCCGTCCGGTGTGGTGAGGAGCGCGACGGTGCCGGGCTCGTCCGCGAGCGGGACCAGCAGGGGCGTACGGCCGGCCAGCTGGCCCAGGGCGTCGAGCAGGGCCCGGCCGATCGTGCGCAGTGCGGCGAGCGGCTTCTGATGGCGGGCCGCGCCGCGCGCCGACTTCGGCCCGTCGACCAGCGGTGTCTGCGCGATCGCCGCCGCCAGCCGGGGATTGCGCGCCGCGACCGGCAGGACATGGCCGCCGGAAAGGGAGAAGCCCCAGATCACCAGCCTGTCCGGAGCGACTTCCGGCAGGTTCGCGGCGCAGGCGATGGCGGCCTGCCAGTCGGCCAGTTGCTCCTTCATCCGCACCACCTGGCGCGGGTGGCCGCCGCTCTCCCCCAGGTGCCGGTAGTCGAAGGCCAGGACCGAGAACCCGGCGTCGTGGAACCGCCGGGCGAAGGGGTCGGTGCCGGGTTCCTTGGTCACCCCACCACCGGCGGCCATGATCACGCACGCCCGGTTGGTCCCGGGATAGTGCCAGGCGGCGCACTCCACGCCACCACTGACGAAACGGACCTTCTCGCGCTCCAGGGACACGCTCATGCCGACCTCCGAGTGGCGGGGGCTCACCCCACGCAGGAAGTGAACCACGTGGTTCACATACTGTCCACGTGGATCAACGCGTCGCGCACGGGAGGGATTTGACCGCCCCGCCGCAGGCGTCCACTGCCCGTCCGCGTGGCTCAGCCGGCCTCCTCCCGCTCCAGGGCGCGGGCCAGCGCCTCGAAGCCCGCCGCGATCCCCGAGGTGTCGTCGCTGGTCCGCGCGGCCACCAGGAATCCCCGCAGCGCCGCCAGGACCATCTCGGCGACCTCGCGCCCGCGCTCCGCGGACCAGTGCTCGGGACAGACCGCCAGCAGTACGGGCAGATACTGCTCCGACGCCCCCCGGGCCAGTGCCCCGTAGCGGTCCGGGTCGTACATCGCCAGCCCGATCGCCTGCTCCAGCACGCGCGCCTGCGGACCGACGAGGTCGGGCCACACCGCGCGGACCCACTGCGACGGCGTACGGCGGCCGGGCCCCTCGGTGGCGACCGCCCACGCCCGTTCGACGCGCTGCTCGCGCAGTTGGAGGACCGCCTGCGCCAGCAGGTCGTCGGCGCCGTCGAAGTAGTACAGCAGCACCTTGTGCGTCGTGCCCGCCGCGCGGGCGGCACGCCGGAGGGAGAAGTCGACGAGGCCGTTGGCGGCGAGGTCCTCGCTGACGCGGTCGAGCAGGTCACGGCGTCTGGCCTCACCGCGCGGCGACCCGGTCGACCGGCGGTAGCCCGCTTGGTTCGGTGTGCCGTCCTCGGCGGATACGTCCATGCGGACAGCTTCCACGATCACGCCGGGCCGCGCCGCGACCGCCCGTATATGAAGTCCGTATACGAAGCCCCGTATATGAATCATAGATGCGCCGTTGCGAGACTCTGCGCGGAACAACTCGCAGGCCAGGTCGCAGCCGTAGGCCTCTTCGACAGACAGGGAACTCCCGTGCAGCACAACCCGAAGTCCGCCTCCCGCCGTCTGACCGTCCTGGTCCCCGCCGTTCTCGCCGCGCTCCTCGCCGTCACGGCGCCGGCCCTGTCGGCGACGCACTCGGCGGACACGGGACGGACCTCGCTGGCCGGCGACCCGGGCCACAAGAACGACCACGAGGAGTTCAACACCAAGGCGTGAGCGCGGGGCCGGCAGGGGGAAATATCCCGGCCGCGCGACGCGGCCGGGCCCCGGCTCACACCGGTACGGCTCCGAGGGCGTCCACCAGCAGCCGCGCCTGCGCCGCCTCAGGCAGCCCGGCCCGGGTGAAGACCTCCAGCGCCTCCCGCGAATGGGCCAGCGCCTGTTCGTGCCGGCCGGCGTCGGCGCAGACCTGGGCGTGGATCAGCAGCGCGTAGCCCCGGTCGCGGTCCCGGTCGGGCACGGTCCGGAAGTAGGCCACCGCACCGGCCGCCGCCTCCCGCGCCGACTCCACGCGCCCCAGCACGCGCAGGGTCTCGGCGTAGCGGTACAGGGCCTGCGCCCGCCGGCCCGCGATCCCCTCGGCCTCGCAGAGCTCCAGGCACTGCGCGTAGTCGATAAGCGCCTGCGGCAGCCGGCCCAGTTCGTGCAGCGCCTGACCGCGTACGCACAGCGCGTGGGCGATCCCGTGGTGGTCCGCCATCGCGCGCAGGGCGCTCAGGGCCTCGTCGCAAGCGGGCAGCGCCTCCTCGGCCCTGCCCCCGCGGATGCGGGCCAGCGCGGCGTTGAGGGTGGTGGTCAGCCCGCCCGAGCGGTTGCCCAGCTCATGGGCGAGGGCGAGGGCCTGGTCGAAGTGGTCGGCGGCGTCGTCGTAGCGCTGCTCGAACTGGGCGATGACGCCGAGGTCGTTGTACGCCTGCTGGAGGATGGCACGGTCCCCGGCCCGTCGGCAGGCCTCGGCGGCGAGCTGGGACTCGGCCCGGGCCTGGGACAGCTGGGTCGCCTGGAGTGCGGCGTTGCCGCAGATGAAGTGGGCGCGTCCGGCCGCGTGGTGGTTGCCGTGCAGCGCCGAGAGATCGGCCAGCGAGCGTGCGGTGAGGGCCATCCGGCCGTACGGGATGTCCTGGCCGAAGGAGCTGAGGGCCACCAGCAGGTCCGCCGCCACCGTCAGCAGCTCGGGGTCCGCGCCCTCGCCCCGCGCGACCAGGAGCTGGACGGCGTGCAGGGCGCAGTCGAACTCCGCCACCACCCAGGCGCGCGCCTGCCCCAGGGTCGCGAGCCGCTGCTCCCCCGGCTCCCCGCTCACCACGTGGATCGTGCCGTGCACCGGGTCGCCGGGCACCATCCGCTGGAACGCCTCGGCCGCCATCCGCAGCAGATGGCTCAGCAGCCTGCGCTCCACCAGGGCGTCCGTCCCGGCCGCCCGCTCGGGCTCCGGCCGGGGCAGATGCAGCGCGAAGTCCCGGCCCAGGTCGTGGTAGCGGTAGCGGCCCGCCTCCGGCGACTCCAGCAGCGCGGCGTCCACCAGCGCTTCCAGCAGGGTTTCGGTCTCCGGCTCCCCCAGTCCCAGTGCCGCCGCCGCGGCGGACAGACCGATACTCGGCCAGGCGACCGGGGCCAGCGAGCGGAACACCCTCGCCTGCGGCCCCGTCAGCTGGCGGTAGCCGAGCTCGAAGACGGCGGAGACGGCCAGGTCGTCGGCCCGCAGTTCGCTCAGCCGGCGCCGTTCGTCGGCCAGCCGGGCCAGCAGGTACGCCACCGTCCAGCCCGGCCGGGCGGCCAGCCTCGCGGCCACGATGCGCACCGCCAGCGGCAGATGGGCGCAGGCGCCGACCAGGGCGACCGCCGCGGGCTCCTCCTGGTCGATCCGGTGGGCGCCGACGATGTGCCGCAGCAGGGACAGGGCCTCCTGCGGGCTGAACTCGGTGAGCTGCACATGGGTGCCGGAGGGCACCCCGGAGAGGTGGGCGCGGCTGGTCACCACGACCGCGCAGTGCACCGCGCCCGGCAGCAGCGGCTTGACCTGCGCGGTGTCGCGGGCGTCGTCGAGCAGCAGCAGGACCCTGCGTCCGTCGAGGACCGTACGGAAGAGGCGGGCGCGGTCCTCCACCGAGCCCGGTACCTCGGGGCGGGGCACACCGAGCGCGGACAGGAAGCTGGCGAGGACCACGCCGGGGTCGGCCGCGTCCGCGCCCGTGCCGCGCAGGTCCGCGTAGAGCTGGCCGTCGGGGAACTCCTCCTTCACGCGGTGGGCCACCCGCAGGGCCAGTGCGCTCTTGCCGATGCCGCCCATTCCGCTGACCGTGGCGACGGCCAGGGCGGTGCGGTCCCGGTCGGTGAGGGCCTCGCCCAGCGCGACGAGCGTGTCGGCCCGGCCGCTGAAGTCGGCGATGTCGGCCGGGAGTTGCGCCGGACGCGGCACGGGCGCCGCGGCCACGGCGTCCACGGGCTCTTCCCGGGCGGGCGGCGCCACGACGGGCGCCGGGGCGGGAGCGGCCAGTTCGGCGTCTCCGGCCAGCATGCGCTGGTGCAGTGCGCGCAGTTCGGGGCCGGGGTCCAGGCCCAGCTCGGCCGCGAGCACCTCGCGCGCCGAACCGAACACCGCCAGCGCGTCGCCCTGGCGCCCGGCGGCGTACAGCGCGCGCATCAGGAAGCCGTAGGGCCGCTCCCGCAGCGGCTGTTCGCCGATGAACGCGGTGAGCTCCGGGATGACCTGGGTGTGCCGCCCCAGCGAGAGGTCGAGGGCGAAACGTTCCTCCAGCAGTTGCCGGCGCAGCTCCGACAGCCGCGAGCGCTGCTGCTCGGCGAACGGCCCCGGCACGCCCGCCAGCGGTTCGCCGCGCCACAGCGCCACCGCCTCGGTGAGCCGGGCGGCAGCCTCGTCGAGACGTCCGGCCTCGCCCGCGCGTGCCGCGTCGGCCGCCAGCCGCTCGGCTCGGAAGGCGTCGACCGAGGCGGGCGGCACGGCGAGGCGGTAGCCGTCGTTGACGGAGGCCAGCGTCTGCGGATCGCAGCCGCCGCTCTCCAGGATCTTGCGCAGCCGCCAGACGTACGTACGCAGGATCATCACGGCGGAGCCGGGTGCCGTCTCGCCCCACACGGCACTCATCAGCTCGTGCAGGGGAACGACGTGACCGGATCGGAGGGCCAGGGCCGCGAGGGTGGCCTGCTGCTGGGGCGGGCCGCCGGGCACGACGGCCCCGTCGATGTGTATGCCCACGGATCCGAGCACGAAGAATTCCACAGTTCCCCCGGGCGTGCACGCGCACAACTCTCACCGGCCGCTGGTCTCCAGGGGTCTGGCGCGAACCGGTAAACGGAGGGACATCCTACGTTGCCGGGAGTTCGACCAGGTGAGGCACTATGGCGGCCGGTTTCACCCCGGCGGACGCCACCTCGGTCAGGGGCACCCACACGAGCCGGTACCGGTTGCCGGCGCGGTCCCGCTCGCTCTCCGGGCCGCCCAGGCGAGGGGTGCCGGTGGCCGGGCCCATCACGAAGTAGTGCTCGGTGCGGCCCGCGTTGTCGAGGGTGAGCAGATGCGAGGCCACGTCCGCCGACAGGCCGGTCTCCTCGGCCAGTTCGCGCACACAGGCCTGTTCGGGTGTCTCGCCCTCCTCGACTCCCCCGCCCGGCAGGGTGTGGTACTCCGCCCCGTCCTTGCGGCGGTGGATCAGCAGTACGGCGTCGCCCTGTCGGACGATGGCCACGGCCCGGGACTTCATCGGGTTCTCCCATGATCGATCAGTGTGCGCAGGACGGTACCGAGGTCGTCGCGCCCGTTCCAGAGGTGCAGGGCCAGGGCGGTGCACACGGCCCGGTCGGCGGGGTCGAGGGTGTCGAGGTCGAGGACGCCGACCGCCCGCATCACCAGATAGGGGGCGAGCCGGCGGTCGAGGACGTCGGGGCCGCAGGTCTCGGCGAACACGTCCAGCAGCCGGTGGAGCAGGTCCGCGCGGGCGGGCGAGAGCCGGTGGGCGACGTCCACGCGGAGGGTCGCGGTGCGCGGGTCCAGGTGTGCGGAGCACAGCGGGGCGGCGTCCGCGAAGGGTTCCTCCCGCCACCGGTAGGCGGCCGGATGGTACTTCGGGAACAGGTATCCGCCGCCGAGGAAGAGCGACCAGAAGGCGGTCGCGAGCTCGCCCCGCACATCGTTGTGCCCGGCGTTGCTCAGATCGACGAAAACCGCGCCCCGGCCCACATTGGTCTCGCTGAAATCTCCCTGGGACAGCACGCAGTCGCGCGCGCCGAGGCCGTCGAAGTACGCCGCGGTGCCCTCCAGGCACTGCCGCATCGTCACCGGCTGCGGCACCCCGTTGACCACCACCGTCTGGTCCAGCCACGGCCGCCGGCGCTCGACGTACCAGGGAATCAGCCGTTCTCCGACGCGGCGGGCGAAGAAGGCGTCGATAGGCGAGGACGAACGCACGGTCCGCCGGGCGCAGTTCGCGCGGATACGGTCGAGCAGCGGCCCGACCTCGTGCTCGGGCAGCAGCGTCCCGGCCCGTTCCGCCCGGCACAGCAGGTCGAAGAGGGTGCCGCGGCCGAGCCCCATGGAGGGCAGGTACTCGTACACCAGGACCGTCCCCGCGTCCGTGCGCAGCAGGGACAGCAGGGTGGGCACCCGGTTGCCGGCGGCGCCGAACTCCAGATAGCCGGCCAGTTCGGCGACGGCGTTCTGGGCGCGTACGTACTTGAAGAAGTGCGGCCGGCCGCCGCGCTGGGCGAAGCCGCAGGTCGAGTTCTTCAGCTCGCTCACCCCGGTGATCAGGTAGCCCCAGGACGTCAGCGCGTGCCGCCAGGCGGGGGCGCGGGAGCCCGGCGGGCCCGGCGGCGGGGGGAGCACCTCGACCCCGCTGAGCGCCTCGACGCCCGCCCAGTCCCGCGCCCCGGCCCGCTCGGTGAGCAGCTGCCGCAGGGAGAGCGCGGTCGCGGGCGCGGTCACGGGGACCCGGCCAGGCCCGCGCGCACCCAGGCCGCGGCCCGGGCCGCCGTCGTCTCCCGCTCGGCTCCCGGCAGACCGAGCGCGTCGGCGTCCTTCAGCAGGTCCCCGACGATGTCCTGGACGCGCTGCTGGTAGACGAGGAAGCTGTCGCGGTAGGCCTCCTTGGGCCCGGCGAAGCGCAGTGCGTCGTCGCCGTGCAGGTCCACCCCGCACTCCCAGTACGAGAAGGTCGGCGCCAGGGCCGCCTTGCGGTCGAAGCACTCGGCGACCGGGGTGCGCAGATGCAGGGTGCGGTGCGGCAGCGTGGCCGGGGCCAGCAGGGCGCTCAGCCACTGCCGGTCGCAGCCGCGGGCCTCCGAGCGGCCGATGACGGAGTAGAGGTAGCGGTCCATGATGACCACGCCGCCCGAGGCGAGGTGGGGCAGCACCTCGCGGTTGACGAGGTCGGTGAGCGAGGCCGCGTACAGGAGCGCCATGGTGTACGGGTCCCAGTTGTCGTACTTGCCGCGCGCCTTGGCGTGCCAGATGAGCGGGTTCCTGATGAACGCGCAGACCCGTACGGACCAGCCGTCCTCGGTCAGCGCCGCCTTCAGCAGTTCGATCTGCGTGGTCTTGCCCGCCCCGTCGGGTCCTTCCAGCGCGATGAGCCGTCCCGGCGCCACCGCCTCGGCGGCTGCCGGGCCGATGTTGCGCACCGGCGCCAGGCGGGGGTAGGGCCGGACCACCTCGGCGGGCCCGGGAACGTCGTCGTCGATCTTCACAGTGGTACTCCTACGGTCGTACGGTGTGTCCGGGGAGGGCGGACCGGGGCGACGGGCGCGGGGTCGGCGGCCAGATACCGTTCGAACCACTCCAGGACGGACGCGGCGACCGCCGCGATCTCCTCGCGCCCCATCTCCCGGTACTCCGCCCGGCCCGGGATCCTGGCCCGGTCCGGGGCGGGGAACATCCGGTCGAAGAGGGCCGAGATGGCGCTCGGGTCGGTCTCCTCGACGCCGGCGAGCCGGAGCAGCATCTTGGCGGCGTTCAGCACCGTCTTGTACAGGGCGTAGGGGCTCGTCTCGACGCCCAGCAGCGGGCGCCGGAGTTCGTGCAGGGTCCTCGCCAGGTACTGGACGGTCTGCTGATGGCGCTGGGGGGCGCCGAAGTCCGGCAGTTCAAGGTCGTCGCTGACGTACTGGCAGCCGATCCGGCCCTGCTTGAGCGAGTGCAGGGTGCTGAAGGTCCGTGAATCACAGCGCTGGAGCAGCAGCTCGTGGCGGGTCAGGACGGTGACGCCGAGTTTCACCTCCAGCTCGCCGCGCAGCCGCGCCAGTGCGCCGGCGAGGTCGGCGGTGGTGCCGGCCTCGACGCCGACCAGGACGTCGAGGTCGCTCAGTTCGGGGTCGGCGGTGCCGAAGCCGACGCTGCCCGCCACGACGAACAGCAGCAGCCGCTCGCCCAGCGCGGCCCGGAGTCCCGTCAAGGTGGTGGCCGCGGCCCGGCGCAGCGCCATCGGGGCCGGCAGCTCCAGGGGACCGGCCATCCGCAGGGACGCCGCGGCCGGGGACGCGTCGGCGCCGGTCATCAGCCGGTCCAGCGCGAGTTCCAGACCGGGGCGGGGGCCGGTGTTGTCGATGAGGAGGTCGCACTCCCCCGCGATCTCGTCGGCTCCCCGGGAGAGCTTCACCTCGTCGTTGCGGGCCAGGGCGGCGGGGTCGACGAGCGAGCGCCGGGCCCGGACGGGCGCCGCGGCGTCCAGGTAGACCACGCTGAGCCGCTCCCCGATGAGCCGCTTCAGCTCCCGGGTCAGCCCGGGCCGGTGCAGGCTCTCGATGGTGTAGTCGAGCAGGTAGTAGTGCGCGCGGGCATACCGGTCCAGCTCGTCGACCACCAGTTCGGCCAGCAGCGCGGGCTCCTCCTCGTACGGCGTCGCGAGGCCGTGCCGGGCGGCGGCCAGGTCGACGAGGTACCCCAGCTTCAGCCGGGTGGTGCCGAACCGGCGGCGCAGATACTCGCCCGCGCTGCTCTTGCCGCTCTCCGACAGGCCCCCGAGACCGACGACGTGCCGGACGTCCTCCAGCAAGGGCCGGGTGTGGAGGCCCACTTGGGCCAGCTCGGCGCGGAGCTGGTTCTGTACGTCGACGATCGCGGCCCGGTCCGCCTCGATGACCGCGTCGTGGCGGGAGCGGCGGGTTTCGAGCGCGGTGTGCAGCAGGTGCTGGTAGCGCCGGTACCGCTCGTCCGCGACGCGCTCCCGTCCGACGCTGAGCGCGGCGCCGTCGGCGGCCGGGCCCAGGGACAGCAGCACGCTGTACGCCTCGGGGGCCCGGTCGCCCAGGACCTCGGCGCGGACGCCCGCGACCAGGGCCTCCGCGTCCCGCGCCGAGCGGCCGTCCTTGAGCATCACGGAGGCGACGCAGCCGGCCTCGACGGTGGCCAGACCGCGGTCGAGGATGACCCAGGGGTGCCGGCCGGTGAGCGCGTCCAGCCGCCGGGCGTAGCCTTCGAGGAGCAGTCCGACCAGTTCCTCGCTGCGTGACTCGGTGAACCACCAGTGGGCCAGTTCGGCGCCGGTGAGCTCCGGCCAGCGCGGCAGGTAGTGGTGGACGCCCCCGCCGACGCCCACCTCGTCGCCGGTCGCCCGGCGCAGCAGTCTGAGCTGGGTGGTCTTGCCGGAGTTGTCGGCGCCGTCGAGAGCGATGACCCGGGTCCGGACGGGGCTGTGCGGGCCCGCGGGGGGCCGGTGGCCGCTCATGAGGTCCAGTCCTGCTGGAAGTCGGTGTGCAGGCTCAGTCCACCGTCGATGAGGACCGACTGCCCGGTGATGTAGCGGGCGGCGTCCGACAGCAGGAACAGGGCGAGCCCGGCCACCTCGTCGGGCTCCCCGATCCGGCCCAGCGGGATGCGCGCCTCGGCTCGGGCCTTCTTCTCCCGGTCGGCGACCCAGTCCCGGTTCATCTCCGTGTCGATGGCGCCGGGGCCGATGGCGTTGACCCGGATGCCGTGGCGCGCGTACTCCAGGGCCAGGGTGGCGGTGAGCATCCGCAGCGCCGCCTTGCTCGCCGCGTAGCTGGCGAACCCCGGCTTGGGGACCGTCTCGTGGACGCTCGTGATGTTCAGGACCGCCCCGCGGACGCCGGTACTGACGAAGTGGTCCAGCGCCGTCCTGGCGCACAGGAACGCGCCGACCAGATTGGTGTCGAGGACCCGCGAGAAATCCGCCAGGGACTGGAGGTGAGCAGCCGAGGGGAGCTGCTCGCCCGCATTGTTGACCAGAAAGTCGAGGGAGTCCGTTCCGCTCAGCGCGAGCTGGAACATGTCCTTCACCGCGCCTTCCGAGGACACATCCGCCTCGATGAGGCGGTAGTCGGCGCCGAGACCGTCCAGGTATTCCCGGGTCTCCTTTTCCCGGCGGCGGCCGGCCGTACTGCTCCAGTCCCGGTCGTTGAGGACCACACGGGCACCGGACCGGGCCAGGCCCCAGGCTATCGATCGGCCGATCCCGGAACCCGCACCGGTTATCAGGGCGCTTTTGCCTGCCATCGGCAACTGGTCGGTCATGGCTGGCCGAACCCCTCTCATCTGCTGGTGAGCAGCCCAGCCTGGCAAGCCGCCATATACCGCTGATCTACGTCGAAACGGCCTCGCATATACGCCTCATCAACGAATTATCTATGCGCGGAGAAAATCCACGATGCCCTTCGATCCGGGCTTGACCCGGCGTTTTTGATGCCCATATGTTTCTGGGGCACCCCCGACCGAACGAGAACGAGAAGGGAGGAAACGAAAATGCGCGCTCACAAGGTCTCGCTCCGTCCGCGTCTGGACAAGACGTCGACGAAGCAGCGGTAATTTCCGCTCATAAAAGCAGGGCGGAGCACTTGCTCCGCCCTGCTTTGTCTCTCCTCGCGAAACCGTCAGAGAAACCCATGGAAAGGCCGAGATGCCGCCCTCGACCACCGTCGTCGTACCTTCCGCACTGCCGACGATCGCGCTGCTGGACGAGCGGCTGCGCACGACCAGCGTCTGCCTCGCCGTCCGCTACGGCTCCCGCGACGACCCGGCGGAGCACGGCGGCCTCGCCCATCTGCTGGAGCACACCCTGATGTCGGCCCCGCTGGACGGGCGCCCCTCGTTCTGCGAGCAGGTGGAGCGCCTCGGCGGCAACGCCAACGCCGAGACCGGCCTCGACATCATGCTCTTCTACGCCCAGGTGCACGCCGACGACGCCGACGCGGTGGCCCGGCTGCTGCACCAGGCCGTGCTGCGGCCGGAGTTGACCGACGCGGTGCTGGACACCGAGCGCGACGCGGTCCTCCAGGAGCTCGCCGCGGCGCAGGCCGACCCGGGCGACGTCGTGCAGGACGCCTTCCTGGCCCGGCTCTTCCCCGGCCATCCGCTGGGCCGGCCGGTCGGCGGCGATGTCGGGCAGATCCGCCGGCTCACCCTCGCCGACGTACAGGAGGGACACCGCACCAGGTTCCTCACCAGCGCCATGACGCTGGTGGTGGTCGGGCCCCGGCTGCCGCGGCTGGACGGGCTGGGGCGGACCGTCGCACCCACCGCCGTCCCGGCTCCCGCCCGGGCCCTGCCGCCGCTCGCCCCGGACTCCGCCGTCGACTGGCCCGACGAGTACGGCTGGGTCTGCGTCGGCGCCCGCTCCGCTGCGGCCGGCGACCCCGGCCGCCGCCGCTTCGCGGTCCTGGCCCAACTCCTCGGCGACAGCCCCTCGTCCCCGCTCTACCGCAGACTGCGCAACCAGGCCGGACTGGCCTACTCGTTCGCGTGCTGGGACCGCGGCTACCAGGAGGCCGGGGCGTGGCGGGTGCTGGTCGGTGTCGAGCCGGGCAACGGCGAGACCGTCGTGGGCATCGTGCGCGACCTGCTGACCGAGCTGGCGTCGGCCGGCCCCGACCCGGAGGACCTGGAGGCCGCCCGCCGACAGGCCCGGATGCGGCTGATCCTGGACAGCGAGTCGCCGCTGGACCACCTGCGCATGGTCGCCCAGCGCAGCCGGGCCGGTACCGCCGAGTGGTCGCTGGCCGCGGAGCTCGCGGCCCTGGACTCCGTCGACGCCGCACAGGTGCGCGCCGCCGCGGCCGAGGTCCTGGCCGGGCTGACCGTCGCCGTACGACCGGAGGCGTCATGAGCTCCCCCGCCCTCGCCACCCC
>NZ_JBJHPC010001111.1:0-885 GCF_045257485.1 Streptomyces sp. YS-3
GCCCCGGCTCCTCGACCTGCCCACCGGAGCGCCGCTGGGTGTGGGCGGCGTCCCGTTCTCGACCACCGCCGTCAGCCTCGACCCGGGGGACGATCTCGTCCTGTACACCGACGGCCTGATCGAGACCCGCGACCAGGACATCGACACCCGGCTGGCCACCCTCACCGACCTGCTGACCGGCCCCAGCCGCCCGCTGGAGGACACCTGCGACTTCCTGCTCGCCGCCCTGCGCCGCCCGGACACCCACGACGACGTGGCCCTGCTCATCGCCCGGGCCCGCGCGCTCGGGGCCACCTGAGCGGGCGGGCGGCGGCGCCTCACATGCGCGTGCCGAAGTCCTGGGTCCACCAAGGGCCCCCGGGACCGCTGTGGATGCCCACACCCAGCTCCTTGAAGGCGCAGTTGAGGATGTTCGCGCGGTGTCCCGGGCTGTTCATCCAGGAGTTCATGACGTCGGCCGGGGTCTGCTGGCCCCGGGCGATGTTCTCGCCGTAGGTGGACCACTGGTAGCCGGCGGCGTGGATGCGTTCGCCCGGGCCCGCCCCGCTCGGGTCGGTGTGGTCGAAGAAGCCCTGGGCGGCCATGTTGTCGGAGTGGCGCTGTGCGGCCGTGGCGAGCTGGGAGTTGTCCGTCACTGGACCGCAGCCGTTCTTGGCGCGCTCGCCGTTGACCAGGGCGATCACCTGCTGGGCGTCCGAGCCCTGCCGGGCGAGGCCGCCTGGCACGGCGGGGGTGTGCGAGGCGGGGGGCCGTGCGGCGGCGGTGTGCGGTGCGGGGCTGTGCGCCACCGGCTTCGGCGAGGTGGCCGAGCGGCTCGGCGACGGTGACGAACTCGCCTTCGGGAAGGGGGAGTTGGCCGAGCGGGTGGGTGAGGGTGCGGTGGTG
>NZ_JBJHPC010001112.1:0-876 GCF_045257485.1 Streptomyces sp. YS-3
GTGCCGGGGGAGCTCGCGGAGTACTTCCCCGACTGCGACTCGGTGGTCACCTGTGCCGGGGGAGCTCGCGGAGTACTTCCCCGACTGCGACTCGGTGGTCACCTACCGCCGTCTGCGCCGCGACGGCGCGAGCGGTGAGCCCACGAACTGGGCGGAGAACGCGGTCCGCCCGGAACTCGCGGCCTCCATCGACGTCCGCGACCTCGAACGGTGGCCGATGACGAAGGTGCTGCGGGATTCGGTCGGGGTCAGGATCAGCCGGATCACCGACACGGTCGAGGCGAGACTGGCGGACCCCCGGACGGCGGAGCTCCTGGAGGTCCCGCTGCTGTCACCGATCCTGCACTACACGGGGGTGTCGTACGACGCGGCGGGCCGGGTGGTGGACGTGGCCCGGATCCGGTACCGGGGGGACCGTTTCGCCTTCTCGGTCACGGTGGAGGCGTCGCGGTAACGGGGTCCTCTTGGCTGCGGGTGCGCTGTGGCTGAGCGCGCGGTTCCCAGCGGAGCTGTTGTGCCCGGGGGTCGTCTGCGGACGGGTGGGTGGCTGGTCGCGCAGTTCCCCGCGCCCCTGATCTGCCGGGGGTTCGTCTGCGGGTCGTGTGTGGCTGAGCGCAGTTCCCCGCGCCCCTGATCTGCCCGGACTTCGTCTGCGGGTCGTGCGTGGCTGAGCGCGCAGTTCCCCGCGCCCCTGATCTGCCCGGGGTTCGTCTGCGGGCCGTGTGTGGCTGGTCGCGCAGTTCCTCGCGCCCCTTTGGGGGCCGGGGTTCGGTCACGGCCCGCAGACGAACCCCAGGGGCGCGGGGAACTGCGCGACCAGCCACACACGGCCCGCAGACGAACCCCGGGCAGATCAGGGGCGCGGGGAACTGCGCG
>NZ_JBJHPC010001113.1:0-871 GCF_045257485.1 Streptomyces sp. YS-3
TTTGATTGGCCTTTCACCCCTAACCACAGGTCATCCCCCAGGTTTTCAACCCTGGTGGGTTCGGTCCTCCACGAAGTCTTACCTCCGCTTCAACCTGCCCATGGCTAGATCACTCCGCTTCGGGTCTAGAGCGTGCAACTCAAACGCCCTATTCGGACTCGCTTTCGCTACGGCTTCCCCACACGGGTTAACCTCGCTACACACCGCTAACTCGCAGGCTCATTCTTCAAAAGGCACGCAGTCACGACGCACTGAGTAAACTCAATGCGCGACGCTCCCACGGCTTGTAGGCACACGGTTTCAGGTACTATTTCACTCCGCTCCCGCGGTACTTTTCACCATTCCCTCACGGTACTATCCGCTATCGGTCACCAGGGAATATTTAGGCTTAGCGGGTGGTCCCGCCAGATTCACACGGGATTTCTCGGGCCCCGTGCTACTTGGGTGTCTCTTAAACGAGCCGTTGATGTTTCAGCTACGGGGGTCTTACCCTCTACGCCGGACCTTTCGCATGTCCTTCGCCTACATCAACGGTTTCTGACTCGTCTCACAGCCGGCAGACTGTGAMAAAGAGATCCCACAACCCCSWMKRCGCAACCCCTGCCGGGTATCACACGCATACGGTTTGGCCTCATCCGGTTTCGCTCGCCACTACTCCCGGAATCACGGTTGTTTTCTCTTCCTGAGGGTACTGAGATGTTTCACTTCCCCTCGTTCCCTCCACATGCCCTATGTGTTCAGGCATGGGTGACAGCCCATGACGACTGCCGGGTTTCCCCATTCGGAAACCCCCGGATCAAAGCCTGGTTGACGGCTCCCCGGGGACTATCGTGGCCTCCCACGTCCTTCATCGGTTCCTGGTGCCAAGGCA
>NZ_JBJHPC010001114.1:0-868 GCF_045257485.1 Streptomyces sp. YS-3
CGCCCGCCCCGCCCGCCGTCAAACCGGAGATCACCAACCGGCCCGGCTTCGAGACCGACGGCGGCGACTCGCTGCCGCCCGTCTTCACGACCGTGCCCACCAAGGACCGGATCGTCTTCCTGACCATCGACGACGGCGCCGAGAAGGATCCCAGACTGCTGAAGATGATGCGGGACCTGCGCATCCCCTACAGCGCCTTCCTCAGCGACTACCTCGTCCGCACCGACTACCCGTACTTCAAGCGCATGCAGGGCCTGGGCGTCACGCTCAACAACCACACGCTCAACCACCGCTATCTGCCCGCGCTCTCCTACGACGAGCAGCGGCACGAGATCTGTGATCAGCAGGACAAGATCGGCAAGTGGGCGGGCAAGCGGCCCCGGCTCTTCCGGCCGCCGTACGGCAACTACAACGAGGACACCCTGCGCGCGGCCCAGTCCTGCGGGATCAAGGCGGTGCCGCTGTGGGCGGCGGAGGCGTTCCCCGACCACATGGAGTGGCGCGAGTGGGACCGCGACCTGCACCCGGGCGACATCGTGCTCACGCACTTCCGGGGGCGCGAGGACTGGAAGGGCACGATGCCCGACATGATCCGGCAGGTCATGAAGGTCATCACCGACAAGGGGTACGCGGTGGCCAGGCTGGAGGACTACGTATGATCCGCGCGCACCGACCGCCGGGCGGTCCGCTGACCGGTCTGCTGGCGGTCGGTGCGCTGACGGTGGCGCTGTTCGCGGCGGGCTGCGAGCGCCCCGCCGCCCCGATCGAACGGCTCGGCCGCATGGCGGCGACGAAGGTGACCGACGCCCGGCGCGGCTTCCCCCACCCCGGCGCTCCGCCGGGCCGCAGACCCTGGCACGTCCACCCC
>NZ_JBJHPC010001115.1:0-864 GCF_045257485.1 Streptomyces sp. YS-3
CCCCGGAGAACCCGCCCCCGCTCAGGCGCGCTTCTCGCCCAGCACGTGCAACTGCGTCGCCACGGAGTGGAACGCGGGCAGCTCGGCCGCCGCCGCCTCCAGCTTGAGCAGGGCGTCCAGCGCCCCCGGCTCGGTGTCCACCAGGACCCCGGGCACCAGGTCGGCGAAGACCCGTACCCCGTGCACCGCCCCGACCTCCACACCGGTCGCCGCGACCAGCTCGGTGAGCTGCTCGGCCGTGAACCGCCGCGGCACCGGGTCGCCGTCGCCCCAGCGCCCGGCCGGGTCGCCCAGCGCCCGGCGGGCCTCGGTGAAGTGCCCGGCGAGCGCGCGGGCGATCACGGCGCCGCCGAGACCGGCCGCGAGCAGGCTCAGCGCCCCCTCGGCGCGCAGCGCGTCCACCGCGTTGCGCACGCCCGCGGCCGGGTCCTCCACGTACTCCAGGACGCCGTGGCACAGCACCGCGTCGTAACCCCCGCGCTCCACCACGTCGAACAGGCCGAGCACATCGCCCTGCACACCGCGGACCCGGTCGGCCACCTCGGCCTCGGCGGCCCGGCGCTCCAGGGCGAACAGCGCGTTCGGGCTGGGGTCGACCACGGTGACGCGGTGGCCGAGGCGGGCGAGGGGCACCGCGAAGTTGCCCGAGCCGCCGCCGGTGTCCAGGACGTCCAGCGCCTCGCGCCCGGTCGCCTTGACCCGGCGGTCGAGGGCGTCCTTGAGGACCTCCCAGACCACGGCGGTACGGAGAGAGGCGCGGGGGCGCATGGGGTCCGGCACGGCAGTTGACTCCTCGGCGCGGCGCCGCCGCGGGGCGGCGGGGCAAAGAACGGTGAAGGCCCGACCACCCTATTGCCTCGGGGG
>NZ_JBJHPC010001116.1:0-856 GCF_045257485.1 Streptomyces sp. YS-3
CCGCCATCCAGGCCCCCGTCGTCCCCGGTGACATCCCCACCAACGCCTCCACCGTCGCCCGGCTAGTCCGTGAGGCCGGGGAGGGTGGGGCCCGGGTCGTCGTGTTCGCCGAGAAGTTCCTCAGTGGGTACGAGCCCGAGCTCGTCCGGGCCGAGCCCGAGCGGTGTGCCGTGAGCGGGGGCGGAGATCCTCGGCTCGGCGTGGTCGTGGACGCCTGTCGGGAGAGTGGGGTCGTCGCCGTCGTGGGAGCCGCCGTGTACGACGGCGGTGAGCTGTACGTCTCCGCCCTCGTCCTCGACGGGTCCGGCGTCCTCGCGCGCTACGACAAGCAGACGCTCTTCAAGTCCGAGCGTGCCGTCTACCGGCCCGGCTCCGGCGGCCTCACCCTCGACGTCGACGGGTGGCGGCTCGGTCTCGGGGTCTGTTACGACTCCGGCTTCCCCGAGCACGCGCGCGCGGCGGCGCTGGACGGCTGTCACGCGTACGTGGTGGGCGCACTGTTCGGCGTCGGCAACGGTTACCACGAGTCGCGGGTCTGGTTCCCCGCGCGAGCCCTCGACAACACGGTGTACGCGGTGCTCGCCAACCACGTCGGACGTACGGGGGAGTGGGACACCTGCGGGAGCAGCGCCGTGTGGGGGCCGGACGGGCGCCTCGTGGCCGAGGCCGGCCCCCACGCCGAGGAGATCGTCTGGGCGGATCTGGACCCGGCGGCCCTGCGCGCCGCCCGGGACGCCGAGCCGATGCTCAAGGATCTGCGGGAGGAGGCCGGGGCGTCGCCCCGGCAAGCCGTATGTGCGGCAAGTGCGGCAAGCGCCTCGATTGCACCAAGTGCGGCGACCCCGTAACCCCGTAC
>NZ_JBJHPC010001117.1:0-853 GCF_045257485.1 Streptomyces sp. YS-3
GCGTACGGGAGCACCCCGCGCCGGGCCCGTATCGCGGACGGCCGCGGCCCGGGCGCGGGGTGCTCCCGTACGCTCCCGGCCATGGACGCATCCGCAGCGCGCAAGACCGCCGTCGTCACCGGCGCCGGCTCCGGCATCGGCCGCTCCGTGGCGCTCACCCTGGCCGCCGCGGGCTGGTCGGTGGCCCTCGCGGGCCGCCGCCCGGAGCCGCTGGAGGAGACCGCGGCCCTGGCCGGGCCCGACGCCGACGTCCTCCCCGTCCGTACGGACGTGACCTCACCGGGGGAGGTGGCGGCCCTCTTCGCGGCGGTACGGGACCGGTACGGGCGGCTCGACCTGCTCTTCAACAACGCGGGCACGTTCGGCCCCGGCGGGGTCGCGGTGGAGGACCTGGCGTACGAGGCGTGGCGGCATGTCGTCGACACCAACCTCAACGGGGCGTTCCTGTGCGCGCAGGCGGCGTTCCGGCAGATGAAGGAGCAGGACCCGCGAGGTGGGCGCATCATCAACAACGGTTCGATCTCGGCGCACGCGCCGCGCCCGAACTCGGTGGCGTACACGGCGACCAAGCACGCGATGACGGGCCTGACCAAGGCGCTCTCCCTGGACGGCCGCCCGTACCGGATCGCCGTCGGCCAGATCGACATCGGCAACGCGGCCACCGAGATGACGGCCCGGATGACCACGGGCGTGCCGCAGGCGAACGGGGAGCTGGCGGTGGAGCCGGTGATGGACGCGGCGGATGTGGCGCGGACGGTGCTGCACATGGCGGAGCTGCCACTGGAGGCGAACGTGCAGTTCGCGACGGTGCTGGCTACGGCTATGCCGTATATCGGGCGGGGGTGAGGGGGGG
>NZ_JBJHPC010001118.1:0-851 GCF_045257485.1 Streptomyces sp. YS-3
GGTGAGGGCGGCGTAAGGGCGGGGCGGCCGGTTGTGCGGGCGCGTATCGCCGCACGGGGGTGTGGGCCGGGACATATGAGGCGTACGGGAGTTGTCCGTGCGCCCCCGTCGTCCTCCGGTCCGCCCCGGCGGTGCGGGGCGGACCGGTGTGTCGCTCAGACGGTGCCCGCGCGCGGCGGGACCCTGGTGACCGCGGGGGTGGTGTTCAGGTTGAGCGTGACGAGGGCGACGCCCTCGCTCGCGCCCTGGACGACGGCGGGGGCACCGACCATGAAGCCGGAGGACGCGTCGCCGTGGAGGGTGACTTGCTTGCCGCTGTCGACCATCTCGATGGAGCCGGTGCCGCTGCGGGAGGCCAGCATGACGCCGCCGGTGGCGAGGTCCTGGCCGTCGACGAGGGCGACCGGGCCGTAGCCGGTGACCTTCTGGTCGGGCAGTTCGGTCCAGCGGCCGGCCTGGCCGCCGCGGAGCTGGGCGACGTTGATCTGGTCGCTGGAGGGCTTGTGGAAGGCGAGCAGCACGGAGCCGTCCTGGGCGGTGACCGCGTCGGGGGCGTCGCCGGGCCGGGTCTTGAGGCCGCGGGCGCCGCGGACCAGGGCGCCGCCGGCGTCCTTCTGGGTCCAGTGCTCGACCCAGCCGAAGGCGGAGCCGAAGACGTGGACGCGGCCGTCGCCGTCGACGGCGGCGGCGAGGCCTTCCTGGATCTGTCCGCCGCCGGCCAGCTTCTGCCAGGGCGACCAGGTGCCCTGCTTGTTGCGGACGCGGGTGCTGATGCCCTTGGCGGCGTTGCGGACGAAGACGTGGATGGTGCCGTCGGGGGCGGCGACCGCGGTGGGCGGGCCGGTGAGGCG
>NZ_JBJHPC010001119.1:0-850 GCF_045257485.1 Streptomyces sp. YS-3
GGTGGGAGCGGCCGGGGATTGTCGGTGGGGCGTGGGATGCTGGACGGCGATGGCCACCAGGAAGAATTCCACCGACGATCCGCTCGCTCCGCTCACGCTCGCCGTGGGCCAGGAGGACCTGCTGCTCGACCGCGCCGTGCAGCAGGTGGTGGCGGCGGCACGGGCCGCCGACGCCGACACCGATGTGCGCGACCTCGCCTCCGACCAGCTCCAGCCGGGCACGCTGGCCGAGCTGACCAGCCCCTCGCTGTTCGCGGAGCGCAAGGTCGTGGTCGTACGGAACGCGCACGATCTGTCGGCGGACACGATCAAGGATGTGAAGGCGTATCTCGATGCGCCTGCCGAGGAGATCACGCTCGTACTGCTGCACGCGGGCGGCGCCAAGGGCAAGGGGCTGCTCGACGCGGCGCGCAAGGCGGGGGCGCGGGAGGTGGCGTGCCCCAAGACGACGAAGCCGGCGGAGCGGCTGACGTTCGTGCGGTCGGAGTTCCGGGCGCTGGGGCGTTCGGCCACGCCCGAGGCGTGCCAGGCGCTGGTCGATTCGATCGGCAGCGATCTGCGGGAGCTCGCGTCGGCCGTGTCGCAGCTGTGCGCGGACGTGGCGGGGACCATCGACGAGGCGGTCGTCGGGCGCTACTACACCGGGCGGGCCGAGGCGTCGAGCTTCACGGTCGCGGACCGGGCGGTGGAGGGCCGGGCGGCGGAGGCGCTGGAGGCGCTGCGGTGGTCGCTGTCGACGGGGGTGGCGCCGGTGATGATCACTAGTGCGCTGGCTCAGGGGGTGCGGGCGATCGGGAAGCTGTCGTCGGCGCGGGGCGGGCGGCCGGCGGATCTCGCGCGGGAGCTGGGG
>NZ_JBJHPC010001120.1:0-846 GCF_045257485.1 Streptomyces sp. YS-3
ATGACGGGGGCGGTGACCGCGGCCCGGCAGGCGGGGCCCGGGCCGCGGGCCGCGGTCACCGCCCCCGTCATCGATCTGCTCATCGGCTACACCCCGCACACCGTGAGCAATACCAAGGGCGGGGTGGAGGCGCTCGACCTGAAGGTGAAGGCCGCGGTCGCGGGCACCAACGCCGCCTACTCCGAGAGCACCGTCACCGCCCGGCTCAATCTGCTGGGCACCTTCACCACCAAGGCGTGGGAGGGTGACGACAGCGACGCCGAGGGCATCACCTACGCCCTGTCGGACCCCGAGAACCCGCGCTACGCGGGCGCGTTCGCCACCGACGCGCGCAAGCAGCGGGACGACAGGGGYGCGGACCTGCTGCACGTGCTCACCCAGTTCACCCCCCGGCCCGGCGCCGTCTACACCGCGGGAACGGCCAACACCCCCGCCCTGCCCAAGATCGTCCCCGGCGCCGCCCCCTCGTCCGGCAGCGCGGGCGAGGCCTTCGGCGCCCAGCAGGCCGACACCCTCGGCACCTACCACCTCGCGCACGAGATCGGGCACAACTTCGGCCTCAACCACGACTACGTGACCGATCCGGTGGACCGCGCCGACCCCCGCTACCGGCCCGTCAACCTCAACCCGTACTACCCCGACAACCACGGCCACCTGCCCGCCGACCGCACCTGGACGGACATCATGGGGTACACCCTGGCGTGCGCGGACGCGGCCAGGTGCGGTCGGCGGGCAGGTGGCCGTGGTTGTCGGGGTAGTACGGGTTGAGGTTGACGGGCCGGTAGCGGGGGTCGGCGCGGTCCACCGGATCGGTCACGTAGTCGTGGTTGAGGCCGAAGTTGTGCC
>NZ_JBJHPC010000113.1:0-15569 GCF_045257485.1 Streptomyces sp. YS-3
CGCCCCGCCTTCCTCGCTGTGCGCACCCATGCGGCCAGTGTCGTCGGGCCGACGATCTTTGGCCCGCCGGGCAGGCCAGGGGTGTCGGACCCCGGCCGTACCATGGACCGCATGACTGCAACGCCTGCCCGCCGTGTCCTGCTCGCAGCACCCCGTGGCTACTGCGCGGGTGTGGACCGCGCCGTGATCGCCGTCGAGAAGGCCCTGGAGCAGTACGGGTCGCCGATCTACGTGCGCCACGAGATCGTCCACAACAAGTACGTCGTGCAGACGCTGGAGAAGAAGGGCGCGATCTTCGTCGAGGAGACGGCGGAGGTCCCCGAGGGCTCGATCGTCATGTTCTCGGCGCACGGCGTGGCGCCGACCGTGCACGAGGAGGCGGCCGAGCGCCGGCTCGCCACCATCGACGCGACCTGCCCCCTCGTCACCAAGGTCCACAAGGAGGCCGTGCGCTTCGCCAAGGAGGACTACGACATCCTCCTGATCGGCCACGAGGGCCACGAGGAGGTCATCGGCACCTCCGGCGAGGCCCCCGACCACATCACGCTGGTCGACGGCCCCAAGGATGTGGCGAACGTGGAGGTCCGCGACGAGTCGAAGGTCGTCTGGCTCTCCCAGACCACCCTCTCGGTCGACGAGACCATGGAGACGGTGGACGCCCTCAAGCAGAAGTTCCCGCTGCTGGTCTCCCCGCCGAGCGACGACATCTGCTACGCCACGCAGAACCGCCAGATCGCGGTGAAGCAGATGGGCGAGGACGCGGACCTGGTCATCGTCGTCGGCTCCAAGAACTCCTCGAACTCGGTCCGGCTGGTCGAGGTCGCCCTCGGCGCGGGCGCGCGCGACGCCCACCTGGTGGACTTCGCCGACGAGATCGACGAGGCGTGGCTGGAGGGCGTGACCACGGTCGGCCTCACCTCCGGCGCGTCCGTCCCCGAGGTCCTGGTCGACGGCGTCCTGGAATGGCTCGCCCGGCGCGGCTTCGAGGACGTGGAGATCGTCAAGGCGGCGGAGGAGTCGATCACGTTCTCGCTGCCGAAGGAGCTGCGCCGCGATCTGCGCGCCGAGGCCGCGGAGTTGTCCGGGAATTAGCCCTGGTCAAGCGGTTCTGTGGGTGACTGTCAGTGCCCGCCCGTAACGTGGGGTCCATGAACGTGTTCGGAGTGGACATCGGCGGGTCCGGGATCAAGGGTGCTCCCGTGGACCTGGAGCGCGGCGACCTGACCCAGGAGCGGTTCAAGGTCCTCACCCCGCACCCCGCGACGCCGGAGGCGGTGGCGGAGGGCGTCGCGGAGGTGGTCGCCCAGTTCGGCTGGTCGGGCCCGGTCGGCGTCACCTTCCCAGGTGTCGTCACGGGCAACACGATCCGCACGGCGGCCAACGTCGACAAGACCTGGATAGGCGTGGACGGCGCCCAACTGCTCACCGACCGCCTGGGCGGCCTGCCGGTGACGGTGATGAACGACGCGGACGCGGCGGGCGTGGCCGAGATGAGCTTCGGCGCGGGCCGGGGCCGCAAGGGCACGGTGATCCTGCTGACGTTCGGTACGGGCATCGGCAGCGCCCTCTTCCTCGACGGCCGCCTCGTGCCCAACACCGAGCTGGGCCACCTTGAGCTGCACGGCCACGACGCGGAGAAGCGCGCGTCGACCAAGGTCAAGGAGGACGAGGACCTCAGCTGGTCCCACTGGGCCCACCGCGTCCAGAAGTACCTGGCCCATGTGGAGATGCTGTTCTCGCCGGAGCTCTTCATCATCGGCGGCGGAGTGAGCCGCAAGGCGGAGAAGTTCCTGCCGCTGATCGAGGGGATCCGGGCGGAGATGGTCCCGGCGGAGCTGCAGAACAACGCGGGGATCGTGGGGGCGGCGATGACGGCGGCGCGGCGGTAGCCACCGGGGCGCGCCCGTGAGGGGCGCGCCCCCGTGGGAGCCGGGGAATGGCGGTGGCGGCCCCGGGCGGTGAGGCCCCGAATGACAGCGGCGTGGGGTGGTTCCTAGCGCCGGGGTCCGGGGCCGGCGGGCCGGGCGGTCCGCCGCCCCATCAGCCGCAGCTTCCGTACGCTGGCGATCACGCCCGCCACCAGCGTCCCGCCGTACAGCCAGCCCGCGTGCAGGGCGAGGGCGGTGACCACGGCCATGGCCTGGCCGCCGATGCCGCCGGAGCCGCCCGCGATGGGCACGATCCCGAACGCGAAGGCGATCGGGACGCTGATGGGGGCGCTGACCAGGTCGGCGGGGCGCACCCAGAGCGCGGTGACGGCGCTCACCGGCAGGAACAGCACCCCGTACACGGCGGGCGAGCCGTCGAAGATCAGCCAGTCCAGACAGCCGACCAGGAACATCACGGCGGCGGAGAAGAGGCCGCCGCCGAGGCTGGTGAGGCGCGGCTGGGGGAGCCGGCGCAGGGCGAGCACGAACGGCGGGGCCGGCCGGGCCGCCACCTGGTAGACGGCCGCCGCCTCCCCGGCGGGGACGGGCGGTCCGAGTGGGGCCCGGCCGGGGGTACGGCCGGGCGCGCCCGTGCCCGCGGCCGGGCCGCCGGCGGTGCGTGCTCGTTGTCCGGGCTGCGGGGTGCGCGTCCTGTATTGCTCCACCGCACCAACGTAGGTCGCAAGGGGGGAGGAACGACCTGTGGGACACGCCCTTTGGGTGACCTTGGCGTTGCGTTCGACGCGAAACCGACCCTCGGGGCGGTAGGGACGGGCCGGGCCCGGACCCGACGAGGGCCGTCGCCGACGCCACGGCGCGCCCGTAAACTGGTGAGTCGGCCCCCATCCGCGGGGGCGTCGGCCCCCGCCCCGGGGGCGGACGGACCATCACCCTCGTACCGGGAAGTCGCCAACGTGTCGCTCACGATCGGAATCGTCGGTCTGCCGAATGTCGGCAAGTCGACCCTGTTCAACGCCCTGACCAAGAACGACGTACTGGCGGCCAACTACCCGTTCGCCACCATCGAGCCGAACGTCGGCGTCGTGGGCGTCCCGGACGCCCGCCTCCACAAGCTCGCCGAGGTCTTCAGCTCGCAGCGCGTGCTCCCGGCGACGGTCGACTTCGTCGACATCGCCGGCATCGTGCGCGGCGCCAGCGAGGGCGAGGGCCTGGGCAACAAGTTCCTGGCCAACATTCGCGAGTCGGACGCGATCTGCCAGGTCATCCGCGCCTTCAAGGACGAGAACGTCGTCCACGTCGACGGCAAGGTGTCCCCGAAGGACGACATCGAGACGATCAACACCGAGCTGATCCTCGCCGACCTCCAGACCATCGAGAAGGTCCTGCCGCGCCTCCAGAAGGAGTCCCGGATCAAGAAGGACGTCGCCCCCAAGGTGGCGGCGGTCGAGGCGGCCAAGGAGATCCTGGAGAAGGGCGACACGCTCTTCTCGGCCGGGATCGTCCAGGGCTCGGAGAAGGCGGAGCTCCTCCACGACCTGCACCTCCTCACGGCGAAGCCGTTCCTCTACGTCTTCAACGTCGACGAGGACGAGCTCACCGACGACGCCTTCAAGGCCGAGCAGCGCGCCCTGGTGGCCCCCGCCGAGGCGATCTTCCTCAACGCCAAGCTGGAGCAGGACCTCGCCGAGCTCGACGAGGCGGACGCGCTGGAGCTCCTTCAGTCCGTCGGCGCCGAGGAGCCGGGCCTGGCCACGCTGGCCCGCGTCGGCTTCGCCACCCTCGGCCTCCAGACGTACCTGACGGCCGGCCCGAAGGAAGCGCGCGCCTGGACCATCAAGAAGGGCGCGACGGCCCCCGAGGCGGCCGGTGTCATCCACACCGACTTCCAGAAGGGCTTCATCAAGGCGGAGGTCATCTCCTTCCACGACCTCATCGAAACCGGCTCGGTCGCCGAGGCCCGCGCGAAGGGGAAGGCGCGGATGGAGGGCAAGGAGTATGTGATGCAGGACGGGGACGTGGTGGAGTTCCGCTTCAATGTGTAGCGGCTGACATATCACCACGTCACTGATCTGGCAAACATGCAGGCCAGGTGGGGCCCGATCCTTCGGGATTGGGCCCCTTGTTTTTCCCGTGCTGGATCGGTGCTGGATAATAATCTGACCCCTCGTCACCTCTCATATCCGTACCGTGCTGGATTCGTGCTGGGTGTCTGTATGGCACGCCGGCCCGCGGTGGGCTGCGTCCCTGTGCTGGTCCTCCGACGTGGTCGGCGGATTGTCAGTGCTGCCTTCTAGGATCGTCTCGACAGCTGGCGAGCAGACACAGCAGTGGAGGGGCGGAATGGGGTCATCTCAGGGGTTCGGGCGCGTCACAGCGCCCGAACCGACGATTGTGCCGATCTCGACGCTCGCACACCGCGTGCTGTCCGGGGAGATCGTTCTGCCGAAGTACCAGCGGGCGTTCGTCTGGGAGCCGGAGCAGGTGCTCTATCTGCTGGACTCGGTCCGCCGGAACTACCCCATCGGCAGTCTGTTGATGTGGCGTACATCCGACCGGAAGCTGGCCAGCGGTCACGAGATCGCAGGGCTGACTGCTGCCCCGCCGGTTTCCGGGTCTCCGGTGCAGTACGTCATCGACGGCCAGCAGCGGTTGGCGAGCATCGTGGGCGCGATGCACGGCGAGGGGGCGCGGTGGAATATCGGATTCGACCTGGCTCGTGAGGAGTTCCTGTACCTCACGGAGGAGACCCCGGCTGGTGCGCATGTCATTCCCATACGCGATTTGGACTCGGCCAGCTCGATGATGGCTTGGGTGATGCGAGACAAGCCGGCGGAAGAACACGTCGGGCGGGCCCAAGCCCTCAGCGACCAGTTCCGCGGTTATCAGGTACCGGTAGTAACCATGCTCGAGGTCACGGAAGAGGACTCCGCCCGTATCTTCGAGCGGATCAACAGCACGGGTACACGGATGGATATCGTCGACCTGGTGCGCGCGGGCACCTGGTCGAAGGACTTCGATCTCAAGGAGGAGATCGAGCAGCTGCTGCGGGTTCTCGACCGGAAGCGGTACGGCCGGGTTGACACCAAGACGATGCTCCGCACAATCTCCGCAGCTGCTGGCCTGGGGTTCTCCACGAAGTCCATTCAGGACCTGCGGCGTCTCGACCGCGCGGAGTTGCAGGACGCCGTGAGCGAGGCGGGCAAAGCCGCCGCTCGGGCGGTCGATTTCCTCTACACACAGATCCGCACTCCTCGCGCCGAGGCTCTGCCGTACTACAACCAGTTCGCGGTCCTGGTGGAGCTGTTCCGACGGCTCCCGAAGCCGTCCGCCGATCAGTACGCGGCGATCGCCCGGTGGTTCTGGCTGACGGCGAGCAGCGAGTACTTCAAGGGCTGGCGCGAGTCTCAGATGACGGCGGACCTCGACGCAGTGAGCGCCTTCGCTGATGGCCAGGTGACGGAGATCGAGACGGGGGCGGCGCTGCCGCGCGACGTGCTCTGGCAGCGGACCCAGTTTTCCCGTGCCAACGCGCCGACCAAGCTGCACGTTCTGCTCATGTCGTACGAGAAGCCGGTGGACCTCAACACCGGGCAGGCCATCGACACTGACAAGGCGCTGGCCGGGCAGAACGACAAGCAGTTCCACCACTTTTTCCCGCGCGCCTTTTTGAAGCGACGCGGAGTGAGCGCGGCTCGGGCGAACGTGTGCGGAAACCTGATCATGTTGAGCGCGATCACCAATAACAACGTCTCCGATTCTCCGCCCTCCGTGTATCTGCGGGACCTGGTCGACTGGCACGGTGAGGACACGCTGCGCGCTCGGTTGCGAACGTGTCTCATCGAGGAGGATGCCTACCAGGCCGCGCTGCGCGATGACTACGACGGCTTCCTGAAGGCTCGCTCGCGGACTCTGCACGCGCGTCTGATCGACCTGATCGGATCGGCGGCCGAGGGTGGCGATGGCTCAAGGCCGGACGTCACGTCGATGGGCGCAGAGGAGTCCGAGGAGCCCGCCCCCGTACCTGACGACGCGGAGCCGTTCGACCGCGACTCGGTTGACTAGCCGGGCCTGATCGGCATGCGCATGAGGGAGGTCCCCGCGCAGGATCGGCCACGAGAACGGCTGCTCGACCGGGGTGCAGAGGCGCTGTCCGACCGGGAGCTTCTCGCATTGCTGCTGGGGGCGGGCCTGGCCGGCCAAGACGCCGTGGAACTGGCGGGACGGCTGATCGCCCGGCACGGTGGGCTGCACGCGCTCTCGCGTGTCCCTGCCCATGAGCTCGTTGCCGGTCTACCGGGAGTGGGCCCGGCGAAGGCGGCGCGGGTCGCGGCGGCGTTCCAGTTGGGACGGCGGGTTGCGGTCCAGCAGGCTCCCGGCCTGCGGCGAATTTCCGGCTCTGCCGACCTGGCAGCTGTCGCGAGCCCTCTCCTCCGTGGCTTGCGCCATGAACGCGCGGTTCTGGTGACCTGCGATGGGACGGGCGCGGTCCTCCGTACCTCCGTCCTCACCGACGGCGCGTCCGACCGCACTCTCGTCCCGGTCCGTGACACCCTCGCCCGCGTTCTCGCCCTCGGCGGTGCCGCGTTCGGCGTCGCCCACAACCACCCAACCGGCCGCCTGAAACCGAGCGATGCCGACCGCCTCACGACTTCCCGCCTTGCGGCGGGGGCGGAGGCGGTCGGTCTGCGCTTCCTCGACCACGTGGTGGTCACGGATGCGGGATGGCGGCGAGTCCCACCCGATTGACTCGCCTACAGGCGCCCGGAGAAGGCGGCGTCGAGCAGCCCTTTACGCAGCACCTCCAGGTCGGCGATCTGCTGGGCGCCGGCCTCGGCGACCCGTCGGGCGAGCGTGAGGCGTTCCCCGATGCGGCGCTGTTCCTCCAGCGGAGGCAGCGGGACCTCCGCGGAGAGCAGGGTGGTGGGGGTGGTGCGCTTTCGTCGCACCATCGAGCCGCGAGGCGTCAGCCTGGACCACAGTTCCGGCCACGCGAGGAGGTGCCCGATGTACTCGGGGTCCGCGGTCTCGGTGTTTAGGCTGAAAACCGGGTACTCGGGCGAGACGTAGGTACCCGAGAAGCTCTCGTCGACGACAGCCAGCGCTCCTTCCCATGCGTTCAGCTTGCTCATTACGACTTGGCCCTTACGCAGGCGCGCGAATCGCGGGTACGCGGTCTCGGAGCCCTGAATGACGGGACGCTTGATGAGCCCCTTGCCGAAGCTGTAGATGCCGGTGACGGCGTACTTCTCGTCGGACGAGACGTCGACAAAGTCCTGGTCGACGCGAAGAGCGGAGCTGAGGGCCGCAACCCGGTCCACAGACCGGAGCAGCGAATCTGCGTGCTGTCGCACGAGCGCGTCCGACTCCTTCTTCAGCTGCACCGCTCGGGCAATACTGCCCATCGTCGCATCCAGCTTGTCGGCAATGCGGCGTTGCTCGACCAAGTCGGGCAGTGGGATCTGGCTGCTGAGAAATCGTTCGGGCTTTACTCGTTGCCGCCGAGACCCCATGCCCGAGGCTTCCTTGCTCAGCGCAGCGTGGAAGCTGGGCCAGGTCACATAGTGTCGTACGTATCCCGGATCGAGCTTTGTGTCGTCGAATTCGAATGTCGGGAACTCATGTGAGACGTGAACTCCGTCAAACTCATCCGGAACGTATGCGACGGCTCCTTCCCAGCCGAAGAGCTTGCTGTACACGATTTGACCGGATCGCAGGCGATTGTATTGACGGTAATTGGTCTCCGAACCGAAAATTACGGGTCGGCGAAACAGACCGCGCGCATAGCTGTAAAGCCCCGCCGTTTCGTATTGTGCGTCCTCATCGACCGTGACAACGTCCTTGGCAGGCGTTAGTACCTCGCCTAGAACCACAACTGGATATTTGGTCATGACGACGTCTCCCTGAGCCCCGCCTTGAGTCCCTGCAGCAGCTCCAGGATCTCTTCCTCCGTCTTGACCAGCTCGTCCACCAGCTCCTCAGGAGTGCGGTGTGCCAGCTCGTCGCCGATGTGCGGGTTGGCACGGTCGAGGTTGTAGCCGTCGGCGATGATCTCCGCCGCCGCGACCGACCACGCGCGCTCCCCGGCCTCGCGGCCTTCGCGCGCCTTGCCGCCCCACCAGGCCACGCAGTCGTCGTACTCCTCCAGTCGCTGCGGCTTCGTCTTGGTGTAGCCGCGGCGGCCCTCCGGTGGCGGAATCTCGTAGAACCAGACGTCCCGCGTGGGGCCGGTCTTCTCGAAGAAGAGGATGTTGGACGGGATCTGGGTGTAGGGCGCGAAGACGCCCTGCGGAAGGCGGACGACGGTGTGCAGGTTGCACTCCTTCATCAGCTTCTTCTTGATCTTTGCGCCGATCGAATTATCGCCGGAAGCGAAGAGTGAACCGTTCGGCAGGACGATGGCGCACCGGCCGCCTAGCTTCAGCTGGTCCAGGATCGAGTACAGGAACAGCCAGGCCGTCTCCTGTGTCTGGAAAGAGGACGGGAAGGCCGTCACGACCGAGGACTCCTCCTCCCCGCCGAACGGCGGGTTGGTGAGGACGACATCGACCTTGTCTGCCGCCTGCGAGTTCCGCATAGTGAGGAGTGCGTTCTCGCGCCGGAGGCGGGGGGCATGAACTCCGTGGAGGAGCAAGTTCATTGAGGCCAGCAGATACGGCAACGGCTTCTTCTCGATGCCCTTGAGATTCGCGTGAAGCTCAAGCTGCTCCGTCTCGGTCTTGACCCTCCCCTCCAGTTCCTCGTACGCCTGCACCAGGAATCCGCCGGTCCCGCAGGCCGGGTCGAGGATCGTTTCGCCGAGTTCGAGGAACGACTGCCGTACCATGAAGCGGTTCACGGGACGCGGGGTGTAGAACTCGCCGGAGTCGCCGGCCGCGTCGCGCATCTCCCGCAGGATCGACTCGTACACGAACGCCATGGTGTGGATGTCGTCGTGCGAGATGAAGTGGATCTGGTTGACGATGTTCACGAGGTCGCGCAGCAGCGTGCCCGACTGCATGCGGTTGACGACGTCCTTGAAGATCAACGAGATGACGTTGCGCGGGTCCTCCGCCCCTCGGTCGGCCTCTCCATCCAGGCCCGCCAGGTAGGGGATCAGCTCGTCGTTGACGAAGGTCTTCAGCTCATTGCTGCTGAGGTCCTTGTCCGTCGCCCAGTCCGTCCAACGGTATGGCTTTTCGATCGCCCGGCGGTATCCGCCCGGGTCCAGCGCCTCTCCCTCCTCCTCGACGCGCTCCTCGAATGCTTTGAGGAACAGGAGCCAGGACAGCTGCGGCAACCGATCCAGGTCACCGTTCATGCCGGCGTCCTTGCGCATGGTGTCGCGCGCGGACTTGATCAGGGACGCGAGGCGAACCTGAGTGGTGACGGGTGCCTTCTCCGCCGCTTTCTTTCTGGTAGCTGCCATGTCAGTTCAGTTGGTCCTTCTGCTTGTTCAGTCTCGGAAATGCGGTGTCTCCGTCGCCCGTCCCTACGTCCCCGGCAAGCGTCCGGGCCCACAGCTCGCGGACCAAGGCCATCGCGGCGTCGAGAGTCGGTGGAATGCCGGTCGCCAACTCCTCGGCAATCTCCGGATAGTCGTCCCGCCACCGCGGCGGCGGGTCAGGAAGCACGAGGGGAACCTCGTGCGTGGCCCGTACCGTAAACACGTGTCGCACGGCCTTCAACAGGTCCACGTCGCCGGAGAGCCCGCTCTCGATCAGGAGTACGAGGTCCACCAGATCCTTGACCCGGGTATTGGGCCGATCGCCGTAGTCGCGGGTGAGCGCGTGGAGCTTCTCTGCAAAGTGCTGGCGCCGGTCGACCGCCTCGATCGCCCGCGGCGGCGCCCCGGCGAACTCCAGTGTGTTGGGAAGGGGTAGGCGCTCAGTGAGCGTGATTTCCTTGCCACGATCGACCACGTCAACTCTGACACCGGCGAAGACCTTCCCCGCCAGGTGCGCTTCGACGGAGGAGCGCCACCCACCCCGTCCGGCGACGTCCGCCCTCAGGGCCGCCGGTGCGGCGACACGAAACCGGAATCCGTCGGCGTCAAGGTCGCAATCCAGAGCCTCGATGAGCAGGTCGCGGACCGCATCCCCGTCAAGACATACGCCGACCGGTTCAGGCCGTACGGCCAGGTCGAGGTCCTTGGTGGTACGCGCGCGCCCGATGAAGCGGAACTCCATGACGGCACCGCCTTTCAGCACCCACCCGCCTGCGCGGTCCTCGGCTAGCCGCGCCGCGAGGCGGTCGAAGACGACCAGCCGTCGGCGTCGAGCCAGGTCCGCGCCGGTCTCGGCGGCCTCCTGTTTGAGTCGCGCCTCCAGCGCTCTCCTCAGGTCCGCCGCATCCCGGTACCGTCCGGTCATGAGAGAGCTCCGAGTGCGCGTTCGACCCCCAGCTCGGAACGTGGTCCGCAGAGCTGGGCTGCGTGCAGCAACTTTCGACGGGTGATCATTCCGCGCTCCAGGGCTTCGGACACCGCGGATTCGAGCACGTCTTGGTCCTCCCCGTCGGCAGCAGCCTCCGCCAGCGCCCTCAGCGGCGTCGTCACCCGGTACCCGGTACGCCCTTCACTGTCTCCATCGGCGAGGTCGGCATGGTGCAGGATCACCGCGTCCGTGGTCTGTCGGAAGGCGCGCGGCACGGTGAGATGGATGCGGGAGGGGTTGGCCACGCCCAGATCATGGGCCGCCAGCGCGCTGGCGTGGGAGATCACCGCGCGTCCCCTGCTCCACAGCGACCAGCGGACGAACTGCTCGTCGCCTTCGCTCGGAAGGTCCGCGAACTCGCGGAAGCGGTAGATGGCCCGGTCGACCGAGAGCCAGTTGCCGTGCTGCGCGTGGTAACGCTGGGCCTGGTACGAGTACCCCGCCCCACGGGCCTGAGCGGCGGTGAAGTACCCCCGCTGTCCGGCGGCGATCCGCCAGAGCGTAGCCCGGGTGTCCGTACGATCTCTGAGCACCTCTCCAGCGTACAGGAATGAAAACACAAAGCTGGCTTTACTTCGATGCGCCGTGTCAACATCAAAGTAAAGCCAGTTTATATTTCTGCGCTTCGCCCCCAGGTCAGACCGCGGTGAGTAGTCGGGCCGCCAGATCGTCGATGGCCTGATGTGCTTTCCCCGGCTCTCCGAATCGGCTGGTCAGCTCCGCCACCCTTCCCATCTCGGTGAATGGCGGAACCCTGAGCGTCTCCACCTTCAGTTGCGGAGACCCTGACTCCTCGAACTTGAGGAGCATCGCTTCGAGTACCTCCCTGGCCCGATCCCCGAAGGAGTCCAGGAACTCCGCGTGCTCCCGGCGGAACCACGTCAGCCGTTCGTCCCGGCTCACGACGGCGAGCCCCTCCCAGGCCACGGACACCAGCAGGTCCACGGGGTCCACCTCCCGCATACCCAACTCCTCAGGCAGACGTTCCACGTCGATCTGTGCCGACTTCAGCGCCGCCATCAGAGCGGCACGGCTCTTTGCCTGCGCCCACTGAGTGCGCAACTGGGCCGGATCGAGATCGAGTTCCAGCACCCGGTCGTGCACCCACTGCTGCACGGTCACTAGTTGGAGCCGTTTTCCGTCGTCCTTGAGGATGTACCGCAGCTCACCCACCTTGTAGACATCGACACCCTTGACCGTGAACCGGTTCCTGGAGCGGGAAAGAATCCTGTCAATCTCCTCGTCGTCGGTGATGTCGCCGTCCTGTGCTCCGGCCGCGGAATCGCCATCGGCGTCGAAAACGCCGCCGTCCTGCTGGGTGTACTCCGCCTGCGGCTCAGCGGCGGACTCGGCATCCGCATCCGGCCCGGACTCAGGCGCAGGGGTGAGATCCTCCGAGTCCACCACCTCGCCCTGATCGTCGGTCCAGTCCCGGACCACCTTGAGCGGCGGTCCGTCGAAGGCCGCATCGTCGAAGAGTCGCGACGCCTCGACGAAGTCGATGATGTCGAACGACTCTTTGCCGATCTCTGGGCAAAGTCGGGTGCCTCTGCCGATGACCTGCTTGAACTCAGGCATGGAGGCCATACGCCGAAACAGCACCACATTCCGCACCGGCGGCATGTCCACTCCCGTCGACAGCAGCTTCGACGTAACCGCGATGACTGGCTCGTTGCTGTCCGCCTTGCGGAACTCCTCGAGCGCCTCGCCACCGTGCGAACCGTCGTCTCCGACGATGCGTCGCACGAAGTCAGGGAGCGCTGCGACCTCCTCGGGGGCGGCATTGAACAACGCGGTTCGCATGCGGGCCGCGTGATCGTTGTTCTCGCAGAAGACGAGGGTTTTGCCGAGCTGCCCCTCCTCGGCCGTGGCGCGCAGATGGTCGAGGAGGTACCGCGCCGCCAACTCGGTTCGCTCGAGGATCACCATGACGCGTTCGTAGTCCTTGGGGCCGTAGAGATCGTCAGGGATCTCCCGGTCGTAGATGTCCTTCTCTCCCGGCCGCGGCCGGTAGCCCTCCACGTCCACGTTCAGTCGGACCCTGCGCAGTCGGTACGGCGAGAGGAATCCGTCCTCGATGCCGTCCTTCAGTGAGTACGTGAAGATGGGGTTGCCGAAGTACTCGTACGTGTCGGTCTTCCGTTTGTCGTCGGCGACCGGCGTGGCTGTGAGGCCGATCTGCACAGCCGGCGAGAAGTGTTGGAGGATCCTCCGCCAGCGACCGTCACTGGCGGCGCTCCCCCGGTGGCACTCGTCCACGATGACGATGTCGAAGTAGTCCTTCGGGTACTCCCGGTAGAGCTCCTCTCCAGGCGCACCCTGCTCCAGGGTCTGGTAGAGGGCGAAGTAGACCTTCCGTCCGCGCTTGGCCTCGCCTCCCGTGATCTTGTGGACATCGTCTTTCCCGAACACTTCCTGGAAGTAACGGTCTTTGGGATCGTCGACGAGCATGTTGCGGTCCGCGAGGTACAGCACACGTGGCTTCCGGCCGCCGAATACCTCGGGCGTGTTCATCAGCCGAGCCACCAACTGGAGCGCGAGCATGGTCTTGCCCGTGCCCGTCGCCAAGACGAGCAAGATACGACGCTCGTCGCGGGCCAGAGCGGCCAAGGCCCTTGTCACGGCCACCCGCTGGTAGTAGCGCGGCCGCTGAGATGTGCTGTCGGAGTTGCGCAGCGTGTAGTCGTACGGGGTCGAGAGGAGTCGCTCGCCGAGAGGTGTGTCACTAACACCCTGGTCCTGAAGGAACCGCCCCCAAAGCTCCTGCGGTGAGGGGAACTCCTGGATGTCCCGGATCACCGGCTGCTTCGGGTTGCTGAAGTCGATCTCCACGATGTCATGGCCGTTGGTGGCGTAGGCGAATCTCAGCCCCAACTTGCGCGCGTACCGCCGTGCCTGCTCGACCCCGTTCTCTGCGCTGAGCCGGTATCGCTTGGCCTCCACCACGGCGATCGGAACGTCCGCGACGTACTCCAGGACGTAGTCGGCGACCAGCGGCCTTCCCTTGCGGTGACGCCTCTTGGTCGGCACGAGTTGCCCGTTGTTGATCCCGTACTGGGACCTGATCTGCCGGGTGGCCCACCCGGAGGCCGCGAGTGCCGGAAGGACGAACCGCTTGCACGTCTCGTCCTCGGTCAACTGATTCGAACCGAAGGTCATGGGGTCAGGTTTACTGCATGTCTCTGACGGTTGAACCGGGAGAGCAGAATCAGCCACCACTCCGGCCGGTTTTCCTCTGGATTGCCAGCTCGGTAGCCCTACGAGAGCCCGTGGCCGGGCTGATCGACGGTCCGCGAGGGCTTCCGCACTCGTTGCGGCACCTCACCGCTTCGGCTGCGTTGGCAAACGGTGCCTTGTTCCACGAGGTCTCTCGGTGGCTCGGTCACAAGCCGACCAAGGTGACTGCGGACAACCACAGCCCTCTGATCCCCAAGGCATGGGACCGTCGCGCCCGACCGTGGCAGACTCGGAGTCACTTCGTCCGTAGCGTGACGGGCTGGATGTGCTGGATAGGTTTCGACGGTGCTGGATGGGTGCTGGATGCCCGCGCATTTCTGCAGGTCAAAGCCTCGTCGTGGAGTTCCGGTTCAACGTGTGAGCGGATGAATCAACACCACGTTGCTCAACGTGGTGTTACACGCAGCTCAGAAGGGGTCGGACTCGCGAGAGGTCGACCCCTTCGTCCATCCCGTGCCGGACCGGTGCTGAAGATGCTGACTTGACGTCAGGCGTACTCAGGTGTCGTACACAGTGGAGCGATGCCCGAGGTGCACGACCCACACCACCAGCACGCCGTTGTCGATCGTGTAGATCACGCGGTAGTCGCCCGCCTGTAGGCGGCGGCGGTCGGGTTGCGAAACGAGGGCTGTGGTGTTGAACCCGAGCGGGTCACTCTCCAGCTCGGTCAGTTTGGCGAGGATGCGCAGCGCCATGTCGCGGGGGACCTTGCGGAGCTCGGCCTGTGCCTCGGGTCGGAAGGCGGTGCGGTATTCACTCACTGCGCGCCACGCGCCAACGTCTCCCTCATTACGTCCTCGATCGGGATGCCGGGTGCCGGATTCGCCATGCGTTCGTCGATGATCCGGTTGATCTCGCGCTCTTCCCATTCCTGGTACCTGCGCAGCACTTCGATCGACACCACGGCGGCGACTTCCTTGCCCCGGCGTGTGATCACTGTGGGCACGTCGTCGCGATCGGCGCGCTCCACGACCTCCGCCAGGTGCGCCCGGACATCGCGGATGGACTCTGTGGGCAGCGACTGCGTCATGCGCCCAAGCGTACCGAGTGTCGCATGTGTACACAACGGCTCGGTGTTGCTTGGAGGGGTGGGGTAAGCCGCCACCGTGCTGGAACTGTGCCGGACCCGATCAGGGCAGGACTCCCCGGAGTCGTGCCCCTTCCGCGCTCCAGTGCTGACGTGGTGCCGGCCCTTCAGCTGCTTCGGGGCGGTATCAGCTTGTCCAGATCGAGGCTGATCTCGAAGGGCACCGGGCGCTGGAGGGTGCCCCGGAAGATCCCGGCGGGCGCGTAGACCCCGGTCGGTTCGTCGAGCTCATAGACGTGCACGACGGGTGCGCCGTCCTCGTCCTCGATGCACCAGTAGTGAGGGATGCCGGCCTCCGCATACTTGCGGAGCTTTACTGTGCGATCGCGATGGGCGGACTCGGGTGACACAGCCTCCACGACGAGCTTCACGGCCTCCGGCGCGTACCAGGTGCGGTCGGGGTCGTAGGGCAGGTCGGTCAGCAGGAGGTCCGGCTCGGGGCGGTTGCGGGCATCCAGGCGGATCGTCATCTCGCGCTCGACCTCGAAACCTGCCGGCGCCTGCGCCATGAGCGTGGTGGTCAGGGCCGTGACGAGGCGGCCATGCCAGGACCGCTGGGGCGACATCATGAATACGAGGGCTCCGTCGATCAGCTCGGTGTGGCGCGGCGCTTCCGGGAGGCGGTCCAGGTCCTCCGCGAACCAGCCTTCCGCGCGCGGCGGGCGCATCCAGTCGGGCAGTGCGGTCATGGCTTCACGGTAGCGCCCTGCGGCTCACGCCGATGAGCGAACGGTCCCGGCGAGTGGGCGTTCCGGCGACCCGCCACGCTGGCCCGCGTCGGCTTCTACAGTCGGGGCGCGGCTCGGTATCGCTACGGACCACCGTGCTCGCGAACCGGCCGGCCGAGTTGGTCCGAGGGGTCTCTCATGACCCCGGCTGTGATCGAATTCCCCCGTGACCGTGACCGAGATCGCGACCCAGACCGTGACCCAGACCCCCTTCCCC
>NZ_JBJHPC010001121.1:0-843 GCF_045257485.1 Streptomyces sp. YS-3
CAAGGCCACGCTGACCGCCACGACCTGGGAGCAGATGCTCGCCCTGCGACTGACCCCCAGCGCCCGTAGCGTCCAGGTGTCGGGCAACCACATCGATCTCACCCCACTGACCGAGGTCCGGGAAGCGGAGAACGTCTTCGTCTACGGCAGCATGGATCTCACGGATCTCACCCCGCTCGCGTCCCTCCCCCGGCTCAAGCATCTGGTGCTGAGCCGGTGCTCGGCGGTGCGGGATCTGACACCCCTGGCCGGATCCGGGCTTGACTACATCGCCCTCTACATGCTGGATCCGAAGCTGTCGCTGGAGCCGCTGGGAGAGATGACCCGCCTCACCGGCGTCTACATCGCGCATCCCGCGCTCATCGAGAGCCTCGCCGAACTGCCGCTGGGCCCTGGCTTGACCCGGCTGTTCCTGCAGCGCCAGATCCGGTACGCCAGTCTCGACGGGATCGAGCGCTGGCCGCTCCTCACCGAGCTGATGCTCGCCGGACAGTGGCAGCTGCGGGAACTGTGCCGGATGCCCGATGTCCTGGGACGGTTGAGCTACCTGGGTCTCTCCGAGCTCGAAGCACTCGATGCGGGTGTACTGGCGGGCGCGGCCCGACTCCAGACGTTGACCCTGCACGACTGCGAGCTTCTCGGTGGGCTCGACGCGTTACGCGAGTTGCCTCTTCTGACCGGAGTGACTCTCTCCAGGTCGACCGCCACCGGAGCCCCGCTCGACCTCTCCCCCCTGGCGGAACTGCCCGCGCTCACGGTCACCGTGGCCGACAACATGCCCCTGACCGGCGCCGACCAGATCCCCCCGGAACGCCTCCGGCGAACCCGCACCCGCCCCTGACC
>NZ_JBJHPC010001122.1:0-833 GCF_045257485.1 Streptomyces sp. YS-3
CGGGGAGGCGTGTCCCGGCCCGGCGCGGGTCCGGATCGGGTGCTCCCGGAACCGGGGGGTGGCCTTGTGGTGAACCTGCGGTTACGACGGGACGGGTCCGTATCGTCGTAACGGTGAGAGTAGGACGCCACTACGTCGCAACGCAACCGTCTCGTCGTATCGCTATGCTCAAGACATGACCAACTCGGACGCCCCGGCCCCCGCCGAACCCCAGCGCCGCGCCCCGGCCGGTGCCGCCGTGCTGCGCTCGGACGTGACCGAGGCCATCCGCAAGGCCGTGTTCGAGGAGCTGGCGGCGGTCGGGTTCGCCCGGATGTCGATCGAGGGCATCGCGCGCCGCGCCGGAGTGGGCAAGACGGCCGTGTACCGCCGCTGGAAGTCCAAGCTGAGCCTGGTCCTCGACCTGGTGTCCGCGTTCGCCGCCCAGGGCCTCCCGGTGCCCCACACGGGCTCGCTGTACGGGGACATCCGGGCGCTGCTGGCGGTGGCGGCGCTCGCCCTGCGCCACCCGGTCGCCTCCCAGGTGATCCCGGACCTGCTGGTCGAGTCCGTCCGGCACCCCGAGATCGCCGACGCCATCAAGGAGGCGCTGCTCGACGGCCAGAAGGGCGTCGCGGCGGTCGTCGTACGGGAGGCCGTGGAGCGCGGCGAGCTCGCCGAGGGCGCCGACCCGGACCGTGCCCTCGACCTGATCGTGGGGCCGCTGTACTGGCGGCTGGTGGTGGTCCGGGGCGATCTGCCGAAGGGCTACCTGGACGATCTGGCGACCTCGGCGGTGGCGGCCCTGAAGGCGACGGGCTGAGGCTTCCCGCAGCGCCCAGCGCCCAGCGCCC
>NZ_JBJHPC010001123.1:0-829 GCF_045257485.1 Streptomyces sp. YS-3
GGGGAGGCCGGTGCCACTGCCGTCTGCAGGAGCAGCGTCWACTCCCGCGCATCCAAGGTCACTTCGCCCGCCCTCGCCACGGTGATCGCCGGTACCTCGCCCGTGAACACCGGCCGCAGCCCGTCGGTCCCCGTGGCCACCGAGGCGGTGAGACCGGCCCAGTCGGCGCGGTCCGACGCCCCGTTCTCGGTGACCTCCACGGCCAGCCGGGCGGTGCCGGAGACCGCCGTGGTGCCCGGGGGCAGGAGCGCGGCGACCGTCTCGGCGGTCAGCTCCGGGCGCAGGGAGAACCGCTCGGGCCGCAGCGGCTGCCCCGGGCGGCCGTCCGTCGGATAGACGCCGAGGAATCCCACGGTGACGGCCCGGTGTGCGGAGCCCGACCCGCAGTCGTAAACGGCCTGCACGGCCGTCTCCCGGTTCCGCGCAATTGTCCCCGATGCCGGAACAAGGCCGAGGAGAAGCACGATCGCTCCCAGCGCGGCGGCGATAGCGGCACCACGCCGGTCGAATGCACCGCCCATGGCTAGGCTCCTGTGAATAGCGGTTCTGCGGGCGCCGGGAACGGCCGATGTCGCCGTGACGTTACGTACGGGTAACCCGGTGCCGCAATACCGCTTCCGCGCGAATCTCCGATCCCCGCGCCGGTCCGCGCTTATTTGTCACCGGCGCCACAATTCCGGGTGCGCGCCTTGTCAACGGCGGCACAGAACCCGGGCGCGCGTCCGACCCGGACACACACGGAACCCGGGCACACACCGGAGCGGGGCCCCGCGACCGGGGGGACGGATCGCGGGGCCCCGCCGGGATCCGCAGCCCTGGGGGCGTGGGC
>NZ_JBJHPC010001124.1:0-826 GCF_045257485.1 Streptomyces sp. YS-3
CACCTACGGCACTCGTCTGGAGGCGGGACCGTACGGCCTGATCGACAGCGGTGAGGCCGGGACCGCTGTCGATCAGGCCGTACGGTCCCGCCTCCAGACGAGTGCCGTAGGTGTGGTCGACCAGGCAGGCGGTGGCGAGGCCCTCCACGACGTGGCGGCGGACCGCGTCGTCGAGGAAGCCGTCCGGCGCGTACACGGCGAGGTCCTCGGGGACGGTGTCGCCGCGCTCGGCGAAGAGGCCGCGGGAGCCGCCGAAGTGGTCGACGCAGCTCGCGGTGTAGACGAGCGCCTTCACCGGGCGGCGGTCGTCGGTGGTCTCGCGGTAGAGCCGCAGCGCGTACTGCGCGGTCTCGTAGGAGCCGAGGGGGTCGATGACGACGAGGCCGGTGCGGCCCTCGACGATCGTCATGTTGGCGAGGTCGTAGCCGCGCACCTGGTGGACGCCGCCGTTCTCGGTGCGGGTGACCAGGTAGAGGCCCGCCATGGCGTTCATCCGGCCCTGCCGCCATACGCGCGCGTTGACGGACGGCGGGATCTCCCTGTCGTCGCGCAGGAAGTCGAACCGGGCGAAGTCCCAGGCGGTCCCCCCGTCGCGGGCCGGGATCACGGCGACGTCCGGCCGTGCGATCAGCCCCTGCGAGGCGTTACGGAAGTCGGAGACGTCGGAGGGGACGCCGTGCGTCCCCGCGGGGCGGTTGCTCCGGACGACGTACGGGGTCGGTTCGACGGGGCGGCGCTGCGCGGCGGGATGGGGCTGGGCGCCGGGGTGGTGCTGCGCGCCGTTGCTGCCGTTGGTCATGGGCTGCCTCCTCGGGGCGTCGCGGGG
>NZ_JBJHPC010001125.1:0-817 GCF_045257485.1 Streptomyces sp. YS-3
GCGGCGACGGTGACGGGGTCGCCGGTGCAGAACGCCTGCCGGGTGATCGAGCGGTACGAGGCGGGTGGGCGCGGCTACTACGCGGGCGCGCTCGCCCTGCTCGGCCGCGACGCGAACGGCGGCCAGACGCTCGACTCGCCCATCCTGATCCGTACGGCCGACATCGCGCCGGACGGGCGGGCCCGGGGCGGGCGGCGGCCGGGCGGCCCGGGCGCACCCCCAGCGCCGCCAGCACCCCCGCCGCCTTGGCGTGCGTCTCCGCCACCTCGCCCGCCGGATCCGAGTGGCGCACCAGCGTCGCCCCGACCGGCACCCGTACCCGCCCGTCCGGCGCGATGTCGGCCGTACGGATCAGGATGGGCGAGTCGAGCGTCTGGCCGCCGTTCGCGTCGCGGCCGAGCAGGGCGAGCGCGCCCGCGTAGTAGCCGCGCCCACCCGCCTCGTACCGCTCGATCACCCGGCAGGCGTTCTGCACCGGCGACCCCGTCACCGTCGCCGCGAACATCGTCTCGCGCAGCACCTCGCGCGCGTCCAGCGAGCTGCGGCCCCGCAACTCGTACTCGGTGTGGGCCAGATGGGCCATCTCCTTGAGCCGGGGCCCGACCACCACCCCGCCCCGGTCGCCCACCGTGCACATCATCTTCAGCTCCTCGTCGACGACCATGGAGAGCTCGTCGATCTCCTTCTCGTCGGAGAGGAAGGCGAGCAGGTCCTCGGCGGTGGGACCGGCCGCCGGATAGCGGTAGGTCCCGCTGATCGGGTTCATGACCACCGTCCCGCCCGACATCCGCACATGCGCCTCGGGGCTCGCCCCCAC
>NZ_JBJHPC010001126.1:0-816 GCF_045257485.1 Streptomyces sp. YS-3
TTTGATTGGCCTTTCACCCCTAACCACAGGTCATCCCCCAGGTTTTCAACCCTGGTGGGTTCGGTCCTCCACGAAGTCTTACCTCCGCTTCAACCTGCCCATGGCTAGATCACTCCGCTTCGGGTCTAGAGCGTGCAACTCAAACGCCCTATTCGGACTCGCTTTCGCTACGGCTTCCCCACACGGGTTAACCTCGCTACACACCGCTAACTCGCAGGCTCATTCTTCAAAAGGCACGCAGTCACGACGTTGAGTACAAGTACTCAACGCGACGCTCCCACGGCTTGTAGGCACACGGTTTCAGGTACTATTTCACTCCGCTCCCGCGGTACTTTTCACCATTCCCTCACGGTACTATCCGCTATCGGTCACCAGGGAATATTTAGGCTTAGCGGGTGGTCCCGCCAGATTCACACGGGATTTCTCGGGCCCCGTGCTACTTGGGTGTCTCTTAAACGAGCCGCATGAATTTCAGCTACGGGGGTCTTACCCTCTACGCCGGACCTTTCGCATGTCCTTCGCCTATTCATACGGTTTCTGACTCGTCCTGTCGCCGGCAGACGACAGCAAAGAGATCCCACAACCCCCACGACGCAACCCCTGCCGGGTATCACACGTCGTAGGTTTGGCCTCATCCGGTTTCGCTCGCCACTACTCCCGGAATCACGGTTGTTTTCTCTTCCTGAGGGTACTGAGATGTTTCACTTCCCCTCGTTCCCTCCACATGCCCTATGTGTTCAGGCATGGGTGACAGCCCATGACGACTGCCGGGTTTCCCCATTCGGAAACCCCCGGATCAAAGCCTGGTTGACGGCT
>NZ_JBJHPC010001127.1:0-814 GCF_045257485.1 Streptomyces sp. YS-3
GGGGGGCCGCGGCACATCCCCGCCCCCGACCACCCCAAAGGCCCGACATGCGCGACCCTCCCGTTGGGCCGGCCCTGGATGCTCCGGCGGCGCGCAGCACCCCTGGCGCCCGCTGGCGAACCCGGCCGGCGCCCCCCCGTATCAGCCTGTCCGTGTGCGGCCCCCAGAAGGGAGCACGAGGTGAGCATTCCCCGTCCCGCAGCCGTGATCTGCGGCCTGGGCTCCTGTCTTCCCCCGAAGATCCTGACCAACGACGACGTCGCACGCCGCGCAGCCCTGGACATCACCGACGAATGGATCCGCACCCGCACCGGCATCCAGCGGCGCCGTCACGCCGGCCCGGACGTCAGCACCGGCGATCTGGCAACCGCCGCAGGCGAAGCCGCCCTGCAGTCCGCTTCCGGCTGGGCGCCCGACCTCGTCATCCTCGCCACCACCACACCCGACCGACGATGCCCGGCCACCGCCCCCGAAATCGCCCACCGCCTCGGCCTGACAGACGTGCCCGCGTTCGACCTCGCGGCTGTCTGCTCCGGCTTCGTCTACGCCACCGCCGTGGCCAGCGGCATGCTGCTGGCGGGCCTGTACGCGCGCCCGCTGGTCATCGCGGCGGAGACCTACTCCCGCATCATCGACCCCGCCGACCGCGACACCGCACCCCTGTTCGGCGACGGCGCCGGCGCCGTATGCCTGCGCCGGGGCGCCACCGACGAACCCGGTGCGATCACGGCGGTCGACCTCGGCGCCGACGGAAGCGGCAGCGACCTCATCGCCATCGCCGCAGGCGGCTCCCGCCACCCCTACGCCACCGACC
>NZ_JBJHPC010001128.1:0-811 GCF_045257485.1 Streptomyces sp. YS-3
TCGCGGATGATGTCGACCATCTCGGCGACGGAGGCGCCTTCGCCGCGGCCGATGTTGAGGATGAGGGCGGCGTCGGGGTCGGCGGCGAGCCGGCGGGCGGCGGCGAGGTGGGCGGTGGCGATGTCCTCGACGTGGATGTAGTCGCGTACGCAGGTGCCGTCGGGGGTCGGGTAGTCGTCGCCGAAGATCAGCGGCGCTTTGCCGTCGGTGAGGCGTTCGAAGACCATCGGGACGAGGTTGAAGATCCCGGGGTCGCCGAGTTCGGGGGTGGCGGCGCCGGCGACGTTGAAGTAGCGCAGCGAGGCGGTGGCCATGCCGTGGGCCTTGCCGACGGCGCTGACGAGCCATTCGCCGGCGAGCTTGGTCTCGCCGTAGGGGCTCATGGGCAGGCAGGGGGTCTGCTCGGTGACGAGGTCGACGTCGGGCATGCCGTAGACGGCGGCGGAGGAGGAGAACAGGAAGCGGCGCACGCCGGCTTCGGCGGCGGCTTCCAGGACGGTCCGCAGGCCTTCGACGTTCTCGCGGTAGTAGTGCAGGGGGCGTTCGACGGATTCGCCGACCTGCTTCTTGGCGGCGATGTGGATGACGCCGTCGACGTCGTTCTCGCGCAGGACGCGGTCGAGGACCGCGCGGTCGAGGACGGTGCCGCGTTCGAGGCGGACGCCTTCGGGCAGCCGGGCCGGGTCGCCGGTGCTGAGGTCGTCGAGGACGACGACCTGCTCGCCGCCGTCGACGAGGGCCTTCACCACGTGGGATCCGATGTAGCCGGCACCGCCTGTGATCATCCAAGTCATGCGGACAGTCTAGGAGG
>NZ_JBJHPC010001129.1:0-807 GCF_045257485.1 Streptomyces sp. YS-3
CCCCGCCCCGGTCGACCCCGCACTCGCCGCCCTCACCGGCACCTACACCATCGACCCGGCCCACAGCAGCATCGGCTTCACCGTCCGCCACGCCATGGTCACCAACGTCCGCGGCTCGTTCGCCGAGCACGAGGGCACCCTCACCCTCGACGGCACCGACCCCGCGTCCTCCGCCGCCGTCATCGACGTCACGATCGCGTCCGTGGACACCGGCATCGCCGACCGCGACGCCCATCTGCGCAGCGCCGACTTCTTCGACGCCGAGCAGTTCCCCCTGATGACCTTCCGCTCGACCGAGGCCCAGCAGCTCGGCGGCGACAAGTACCGCATCGTCGGCGACCTCACCATCAAGGACGTCACCCGGCCGCTCGCCATCGACCTGGAGTTCAACGGCTCGGCCACCGACCCCTACGGCAACCAGCGCGTCGGCTTCGAGGGCAGCGCCGACATCCTGCGCTCCGACTGGGGCCTGACCTGGAACGCCGCGCTGGAGACCGGCGGCGTCGTGGTCAGCGACAAGGTCAAGCTGACCTTCGACATCTCGGCGATCAAGTCCGTCTGAGGCCGGCCCTACCAGCCACCGCCGCCGTCGAAGCCGCCGCCGGTCTCCAGCGCGGCGTTCCAGGTCAGGCCCCAGTCGGAGCGCAGGATGTCGGCGCTGCCCTCGAAGCCGACGCGCTGGTTGCCGTAGGGGTCGGTGGCCGAGCCGTTGAACTCCAGGTCGATGGCGAGCGGCCGGGTGACGTCCTTGATGGTGAGGTCGCCGACGATGCGGTACTTGTCGCCGCCGAGCTGCTGGGCCTCGGT
>NZ_JBJHPC010001130.1:0-805 GCF_045257485.1 Streptomyces sp. YS-3
CGGCATACTGGACACGTTCAGCAAACGTACGATGTCCACCGAACGTCAAGGAGTAGCCCCCCGTGCGTAATCCCGAGGCACCGAGACTGCTGGGGGTCTACCGGCGGGCCGTGCCCGAGAGCGTCCGCAAGGCGATCGTCTCGCAGGTCGACGCCGATATGCGCCGCCGCGTCAAGATGCGCATCGCCGGCGGCGCGGCCGTCGCCGAGAAGATGCGCGCCGCCCGCGTCACCAAGCGCTACCAGAGCCTCGCCGCCGGCGACGACCGCGCGGTCGTGCACGTCGGCAAGGACCCCAAGGTCGCGCTCGTCACGCCCGGGATCACCCCGCTCCAGGCCCGCCGCGCCAACCTCGACACCGTGCTGCGGGCCCTGCACGCGGCCGGCCTCGACCACTTCTGCGTACGCGGGCGCTCCGAGACCGCCGCCGCCGTCGCCGTCCGCGAGGACGACCGCACGGCCGTGCTGAAGGTGCTGGAGGCGCTCTGCGGCGACCAGCCCGGCTACGTCACCCACGTCAAGGGCAACAACCCGGTCCCCGAGACCTCCCTGCCGGGGTACGAGGACGGCACCTGGCGCCGGTTCAAGACCGCCGGGACCGTCCGCGTCACCTGGTACCGCACGGACCCCACCCACCGTCTGATCCTGGGCAACCGCTACGGCTGCGACGTGGAGTTCTGGCACGAGGAGGACGAGCAACTGGTGCCGCCGCGCGTCGGCAAGCTCGCCGAGTCGCTCGCCCTCCAGGGCCCCACCACCCGCGTCTCCGAGGCCTACTTCACCCACCTCGCCCCGCGCGAGGCCCC
>NZ_JBJHPC010000114.1:0-15427 GCF_045257485.1 Streptomyces sp. YS-3
CGTTCGGCCCCGTCCACAACCGGCCCGCCACCGGCCGCTGCCGCTGCGGCCACCAGCACGGGGAAGACGACCCCCGGTTAGGCACGGCCCTGGACCCGGAGCGCTACGACTACGCGGGGGCTGTGCTGTGGAACAACCACGCCGGGGCCCTGTGGCAGAGGTTCACGATCTACCTGCGCCGTGAGGTCGCCAAGCGCGCCGGACTCACCCAGGCCGAGTTCGCAGAGCATGCGCGGGTGTCGTTCGGGAAGGTCGCGGAGTTCCAGAAACGCGGCGCGGTCCACTTCCACGCGATCATCCGCATCGACGGGCCGACCGGACCCGACTCCCAGCCCCCCGCCTGGGCCACGGTGGCGCTCCTGGACGACGCGATCCGTGCCGCCGCTGGCCGCGCCAGGGTTCCGCTCGATGCCGCCGGCGCTTTACCTTCCCGGATCTTGCGTTGGGGAACGCAGATCGATGTGCAGCCCATCAGCGCCCTGGAGGGCCAGGACGATGTGTCGGAACAGGCGGTGGGTGCCTACGTCGCCAAGTACGCCACCAAAGCAGCCGAGACCACCGACACCCTGGACCGCCGCATCGGAGAACTGGCCGAACTCGACGGACACGCGGGCCTGCCCGACCACACCCGGCGGCTCATCGAAGCGTGCTGGGACTTGGACGCGGCCTACCCGGACCGGCTGCTCGCGCACTGGTCGCACATGCTCGGCTTCCGGGGCCACTTCTCCACCAAGACCCCGCAGTATTCGACCACCCTGGGAGCTCTGCGCGGGGCACGAGCCGACTGGCGCGCCCAGCAAGAACGCCACGAGCGCGGCCTTGCCGACCCCGACCAGGACGACGACGCCCCGGAGGAGACGACGCTCGTCGTCGCCCACTGGGAGTACGCCGGACAAGGCCACGCCCCCGGTGAGTCCTGGCTCGCCGCCACCATCGCCCGGGACATCAAGCTCAACCGCGACACCGCACGCGAAGCACTCGCCCAACTCGACGACACCGGGGAGTGGTGACCATGAAGCGACCCCTCCCCGAGCGCTACCTCACGCCGCTCGACCTCGCCGATCTCTTCGGCGTTCCTCTCGAAACGATCTACCAGTGGCGCCGTAAGCGCACAGGGCCTCGGGGCTTCCGCGTCGGCGTTCACCTCCGCTACGACCCCGAAGACGTCCGGGCCTGGGTCGCATCTCGAATGTAAGGAGCCGCTTGATGGCCGGTCACGTGCAAGACCGCTGGTACAAGGTAGAGGCGGGGCCGGATGGCAAGCCCATCAAGGTCAAGACCGACCGCTACGGCACGGGCCTGCGCTACCGTGCCCGCTACGTCGGCCCGGACGGCACCGAGAAGAGCCAGTCGTTCCCCGACAAGCAGAAGCGCCGGGCGGAGACGTGGCTCTCCAACATCGAGGCCGACATGTCGCGCGGCGACTACATCGACCCTGACGCCGGGAAGATCACGTTCAAGCAGTACGCCACACAGTGGATGACCACCCAGGTCACCGATCCCGCCACGCGTGAGTCAGTCGAGATGCGGCTGAGGCTCCACGCGATCCCACACCTGGGGGCGCGCCCCATCGGCTCGTTCAATCCCACGCACCTGCGGCTGTGGATGCGGATCTTGGAGGACGCGGGCCTTTCGCCTGCCTACCGGCGGGGGATCTTCGCCCACGTTTCAACGGTGTTCACCGCAGCCGTTGATGACCAGATCATCCGTGCGAACCCCTGTAGTGCCCGGTCGGTGAAGGCGCCTCGGCTCGACCCTCGCAAGGTCAAGCCCTGGTCTGCCGACCGCGTCATGGCTGTACGCGCCGCTCTGCCGGATCGGTACGCAGCACTCATCGAGCCTGCTGCCGGGTGCGGGATGCGACAGGGCGAGGTGTTCGGTCTCGCCGTAGAGGACGTGGACTTCCTCGGCGGTGAGGTTCACGTCGTGCGCCAAGTGAAGCTGCTTCACAACCGTCCAGTGTTCGCCCCGCCGAAGAGTGGCAAGGAGCGGGACGTACCGCTGCCTGAATCGGTCGCCTTCGCGCTCGCTGGCCACCTCACGCGGTACCCGGCGAAAGAGATCACCTTGCCGTGGAAGACCCAGGGCGGCCCGCCCGTCACAGCAACTCTGATCTTCTCCAGCCCGGAGGGGCTCTCGCTGAACCGGAATCGGTTCAACCATCGGGAGTGGAAGCCCGCGTTACGTGCTGCGGGAGTTCCGGCCGGACGCGACAACGGAATTCACGCGCTGAGGCACTTCTACGTCTCGGTGCTCCTGGACGCAGGGGAGAGCATCAAGGCACTCAACGAGTACCTGGGGCACCACGATCCTGGATTCACGCTGCGGACCGACACGCATCTGATGCCTGCCAGTGAGACCCGTACCCGGGCCGCCGTGGATCGAGTCCTGAAGCATCCAGGTACTACGGACGACGGCCCCGAGACGGCCCAGACTGGTTCGTAGGTCTCTGACCTGCGGCTATCTCAGAAGCCGAAGTCCTGCGTCCACCACGGGCCGCCCTCGCCGAGGTGCACACCGACGCCGAGGGTCTTGTAGTCGCAGTTCAGGATGTTCGCCCGGTGGCCGGGGCTGTTCATCCAGGCCTCCATGACGGCCTTGGCGTCCGCCTGGCCGCGGGCGATGTTCTCGCCGCCCAGGTTGCCGATGCCCGCCTTGGCCGCCCGGTCCCAGGGGCTCTTGCCGTCCGGGTCGGTGTGGTCGAAGAAGCCGCGCGCCGCCATGTCGTCGCTGAACGCGGTGGCCAGCGCCGCGAGCGAGGCATCGGCCTTCAGGGGGCTGCAGCCCGCCTGGGCGCGCTGCTGGTTGACCAGCGAGACGACGGTCGCCGCTGCCGCCTGTTCGGCGGTGGGCGCCTTGATCCGCGGCTGCTCCGGCACGACGGCCCGCGCCCGGGACGGGGACGCGGACGGCGTGGCCGTCCGGGGCGCCGCCGGAGCCGAGGACTTCTCCCGCGTCCGGGCCGGGGCGGGCGCCGCCGAGGACGGCTTCTGGGAGGGCGTGGCGGAAGGGGAGGTGAGGGGTGCGTGGCTGCTCGGCGAGGTGATCGGCGCCGAGGGGGCCGCGCTGGTCGGCTGCGCGGACTGGCCGCCCTGCTGGCGCAGGTCGGAGCCGGCGCCGCCGGCCTGGACGTGCTCGCCCGTGGACCCGCCGTTGAGCTCGAAGGAGGAGCCGCCCGGCAGCAGACCGGAGGCTATGGCCACGGCGCCCACCGCCACGGCGGCGGACGCGCCGAGCAGACCGGTGCGCACGGGCACGACGGGCCGCTTCTTGGCGGGCTCGGCGGAGCGACGATGGCGTCCCATCTGCGGGCCTCCCTCATTGCTTCAGTGCTTGTGGTTCCTGAGCCCCGGCCCCCGTCAGGGGTGACGGGCACTGGTCCGAACGGGTGAGGCTCATTGCGTCGGGACTGTACGGCATGACGCAAGAGGGCGAAGTGCTCCGTGAGCTATTGGCCGGTTAGCGTGCACCCATGAACGAAGATGCACGGCTCACCGCCTGGGTACGCGGCCGAGTACAGGGAGTGGGCTTCCGCTGGTTCACCAGGGCAAACGCTTTGGAGATCGGCAACCTCGTCGGGTTCGCCCTCAACCTCGACGACGGCAGGGTGCAGGTCGTGGCCGAGGGGCCACGTGATAATTGCCACCGTCTGCTGGAGTGGCTCAGGGGCGCCGACACACCCGGCAGGGTCGACGGCGTCACCGAGATCTGGGCCACACCGCGCGGCGGGTACGACAGCTTCGCCATCCGCTAGGGCCCCCGGGGCGCGGGCCCGGCGGGCCGGGCAGCGCCCATCGGTCGGCCGGTACCGGTCCGGGGCCCCTGACCTCGTACGACTTCGTTGTTGCCAATCCGGGCCGGGCGTGCAAGGCTGCCGCTAGAAGGATGATCTCCACGCCCCCAGGGCTCCGAGGAGAGGCCTCGCCGGACGCTTTCCGGCTCGACGGCCCCCGGATTGCCCGCCGATGCGGGGCGTGATCGTGTTGACCGTCAAACTTTTTGGTGAGACGCTGAAAGCCCCGCGCACCTTAGCTGTTTGGCATGAAGAACCGCAGTCGAAGTCCAAACATCGCGGGTGCGATTCCCTCACGACCCACACCGCTTCGGTCGGTCACTCATTGTGGAGGACCATCCATCATGGCAAAGGCGCTTCTCGGTTACGTCGGCGGTTCCGACCCGCGACTCCTCGCCGAGATGCGACGGCTCCAGCAGCGTGTCCAGGACCTTGAGTCCGAGCTTGTACGGATCCAGTCCGAGAAGGACGCGCTGTCGGCTGCCGTCGCTTCGCACCGCGGAGACTCGCTGCTCGAAGGCATCGACATCGACGTACCCCAGGCGGAGCCTGCGCTCACCTGACCCCGGGCCGCGCCCCGAGGCCCGTAGGTGAGATCCACTCTCCCGAGATAGATATGCAAGGGACGCCTCATGGCGTCCCTTCTTTCTTTCCCGGCCCTCGGCCGGCCGCCACCCCTTCGTCCGCCCCCGCGTCCTTCTCATCGATGTGCCCTGCGTGACCAGAGGTGAAACCGCCGCGGCTGCGCCTTCCCGGGGCGCGGGCGGGGGCGCAGAGTAGAGTCCGACGGCGTGCACCTCAAGGCCCTGACCCTGCGCGGGTTCAAATCCTTCGCTTCTGCGACGACTCTGAAGTTCGAGCCCGGCATCACCTGTGTGGTCGGCCCCAACGGCTCCGGCAAGTCCAACGTCGTGGACGCGCTGTCCTGGGTCATGGGCGAGCAGGGCGCCAAGTCGCTGCGCGGCGGCAAGATGGAGGACGTCATCTTCGCCGGGACGACAGGCCGCCCGCCGCTGGGCCGCGCCGAGGTCTCCCTCACCATCGACAACTCCGACGGCGCCCTGCCGATCGAGTACGCCGAGGTCACCATCACCCGGATCATGTTCCGGGGCGGCAGCAGCGAGTACCAGATCAACGGCGAGACCTGCCGGCTGCTCGACATCCAGGAACTGCTCTCCGACTCCGGCATCGGCCGCGAGATGCACGTGATCGTCGGACAGGGCCAGCTCGACTCCGTGCTGCACGCCGACCCGATGGGCCGCCGGGCCTTCATCGAGGAGGCGGCCGGCGTCCTCAAGCACCGCAAGCGCAAGGAGAAGGCGCTGCGCAAGCTGGACGCGATGCGGGCCAACCTCGCGCGCGTACAGGACCTCACCGACGAGCTGCGGCGCCAGCTCAAGCCGCTGGGCCGGCAGGCCGCCGTCGCGCGTCGGGCCGCCGTCATCCAGGCCGATCTGCGCGACGCCCGGCTGCGGCTGCTCGCCGACGACCTGGTGCGGCTGCGTGGGGCGCTGCGGGCCGAGATCGAGGACGAGGTCGCGCTCAAGCAGCGCAAGGACAGCGCCGAGGCCGAGCTGAAGGCCGCCCTCGCGCGCGAGGCGGAGCTGGAGGAGGAGGTCCGGGCGCTCGCGCCCCGGCTGACCGGTGCCCAGCAGACCTGGTACGAGCTGTCGCAGCTGGCCGAGCGGGTGCGGGGCACGGTCTCGCTCGCGGACGCGCGCGTGAAGAGCGCCACCGCCCAGCCGCCGGAGGAGCGCCGGGGCCGCGACCCCGAGGAGATGGAGCGCGAGGCCGCCCGGATCCGGGAGCAGGAGGCGGAGCTGGAGGCGGCCCGCGAGGCGGCCGAACGCGCCCTGGAGGACACCGCCTCCCACCGCGCCGAGCTGGAGCGGGAACTCGCGCTGGAGGAGCGGCGTTTGAAAGACGTGGCCCGGGCCATCGCGGACCGGCGCGAAGGCCTGGCGCGGCTGCACGGCCAGGTCAACGCGGCGCGGAGCAGGGCGGGTTCGGCGCAGGCGGAGATCGACCGGCTCGCGGCGGCGCGGGACGAGGCGGGCGAGCGGGCGGCGCTCGCCCAGGAGGAGTACGAGGCGCTGAAGGCCGAGGTCGACGGCCTGGACGCGGACGACCACGAGCTCGGCGAGGCCCACGACCGCGCCAGGCGCGAACTCGCCGAGGCCGAGGCGGCCCTCGGCGCCGCCCGCGAGGCGGCCACGGCCGCCGAGCGCAGACGTGCCGCCGTGGCCGCCCGCCACGACGCGCTCGCCCTGGGCCTGCGCCGCAAGGACGGCACCGGCGCCCTGCTCGCCGCCCAGGACTCACTGCGGGGCCTGCTCGGCCCCGCCGCCGCCCTGCTCACCGTCAAGCCCGGCTACGAGGTCCCGGTGGCCGCGGCCCTGGGCGCCGCCGCCGACGCGCTCGCGGTGTCGGGCCCCGCCACCGCCGCCGAGGCGATCCGGCTGCTGCGCAAGCAGGACGCGGGACGGGCCGCGCTCCTGGTGGGCGGGCTGCCGGGACCGCAGGAGCCCGATCCCGTACGGCCGGGCGGGCCGCCGCGCGCGGCGGACCTGGTGCACGGCCCGGCGGAACTGCTGCCCGCCGTGGGCAGGCTGCTGCGCGGGATCGTCGTCGTGGACACCCTGGAGGACGCCGAGGACCTGGTCCACGCCCGGCCGGAGCTGACCGCCGTCACCGCCGAGGGCGATCTGCTGGGGGCGTACTTCGCGCACGGCGGGTCCGCCGGGGCGCCCAGCCTGCTGGAGGTGCAGGCGTCCGTCGACGAGGCCGCCGCCGAGCTGGCGGAGCTGGCGGTGCGGTGCGAGGAGCTCGCCGGGGCCCAGCGGGCGGCCGGGGAGCGGCGGGCCCGGTGCGCCGAGCGGGTCGAGGAGCTGGGGGAGCGGCGCCGGGCCGCCGACCGGGAGAAGTCCTCCGTCGCCCAGCGGCTCGGACGCCTCGCCGGGCAGGCCCGCGGCGCCGCGGGCGAGGCCGAGCGCACGGCGGCGGCTGCCGCCCGCGCCCAGGAGTCCCTGGAGAAGGCGCTCCAGGAGGCGGAGGAGCTGACCGAGCGGCTCCTGGTGGCCGAGGAGATGCCGGTGCAGGAGGAGCCCGACACCTCCGTACGGGACCGGCTCGCCGCCGACGGGGCCAACGCCCGCCAGACCGAGATGGAGGCCCGCCTCCAGCTGCGTACGCACGAGGAGCGGGTCAAGGGCCTGGCCGGGCGGGCCGACGCGCTCGACCGGGGCGCCCGCGCCGAGCGCGAGGCCCGCGCCCGCGCCGAGGAGCGCCGCGCCCGGCTGCGCCACGAGGCCCGGGTGGCCGCGGCCGTGGCGGCGGGCGCGCGGATCCTGCTCGCCCATGTCGAGGTCTCGGTGGTGCGGGCCGAGGGGGAGAGGACGGCCGCCGAGGCCGCGAAGGCCGCGCGCGAACAGGAGCTGGCGGGCGCCCGGGCCACCGGCCGCGACCTCAAGGGCGAGCTCGACAAGCTGACGGATTCGGTGCACCGCGGCGAGGTACTCGGTGCCGAGAAGCGGCTGCGGATCGAGCAGCTGGAGACGAAGGCGCTGGAGGAGCTGGGGGTGGAGCCGGCCGGGCTGATCGCGGAGTACGGGCCCGACCAGCCGGTGCCGCCGTCCCCCGCCGCCGAGGGGGAGGAGCTTCCCGAGGACCCGGACCACCCGCGCAACCGGCCCCGGAGTTTCGACCGCGCGGATCAGGAAAAACGGTTGAGGTCAGCCGAACGGGCGTACCAGCAGCTGGGAAAGGTCAACCCGCTCGCGCTGGAGGAGTTCGCGGCTCTGGAGGAGCGGCACCAGTTCCTCTCCGAGCAACTGGAGGACCTGAAGAAGACGCGGGCCGACCTTCTTCAGGTGGTGAAGGAGGTGGACGAGCGGGTCGAGCAGGTGTTCACGGAGGCGTACCGGGACACGGCCAGGGAGTTCGAAGGCGTCTTCTCGCGGCTCTTCCCGGGCGGCGAGGGGCGGCTGGTCCTGACCGACCCCACCGACATGCTCGCCACCGGGGTGGACGTGGAGGCGCGCCCGCCGGGCAAGAAGGTCAAGCGGCTCTCGCTGCTCTCGGGCGGTGAGCGGTCGCTGACGGCCGTGGCACTGCTCGTGTCGATCTTCAAGGCGCGGCCGAGCCCGTTCTATGTGATGGACGAGGTGGAGGCGGCGCTCGACGACACCAACCTCCAGCGGCTCATCCGGATCATGGAGGAGCTCCAGGAGTCCTCGCAGCTGATCGTGATCACGCACCAGAAGCGCACGATGGAGGTCGCGGACGCGCTGTACGGCGTGTCCATGCAGGGTGACGGCGTATCCAAGGTCATCAGCCAGCGCCTCCGCTAGGTCCCCCGTAACCCATCTTCAAGTCTTGAACAAGCACGACACGCCAGGGTCGCTCAATTCACATCTGTTGCCCTATTGACTTCGAAACTTGAAGGCATAGTCTCTGCAACGTTGCTTTTTCCTTCAAGTGGTGGGTGACCCGAAGTTGTGCGCCACTTGAAGTGCCCCCAACGCCCGGCGACGCTGCCGGGCGGCCCCAGGAGTTCACGTGACCAGCACTACGCAGCCACCGGCCTCGGGAGCCCGCACGGCGCACCCCGAGCACCTCGCCCACGTCGTCTTCATCGCGGCGGCGGCAGCGATGGGCGGTTTCCTCTTCGGCTATGACAGCGCCGTCATCAACGGCGCCGTCGAAGCCATCAGGGGCCGCTACGACATCGGTTCCGCGGCGCTCGCCCAGGTCATCGCGGTCGCCCTGATCGGCTGCGCGATCGGCGCCGCCACCGCGGGCCGGATCGCGGACCGTATCGGCCGCATCCGCTGCATGCAGATCGCCTCCGTGCTCTTCACCATCAGCGCCGTGGGCTCCGCGCTCCCCTTCGCCCTGTGGGACCTCGCCTTCTGGCGCATCATCGGCGGCTTCGCCATCGGCATGGCCTCGGTCATCGGCCCCGCCTACATCGCCGAGGTCGCCCCCGCCGCCTACCGCGGCCGGCTCGGCTCCTTCCAGCAGGCCGCCATCGTCATCGGCATCGCCATCTCCCAGCTGGTCAACTGGGGCATCCTCAACGCCGCGGGCGGCGACCAGCGCGGCAAGCTGATGGGCCTGGAGGCCTGGCAGGTCATGCTCGGCGTGATGGTCATCCCCGCCGTCCTGTACGGCCTGCTCTCCTTCGCCATCCCCGAGTCGCCGCGCTTCCTCATCTCGGCCGGCCGCGACGCGCGCGCCCGTGAGGTGCTCAAGGAGGTCGAGGGCGACATCGACCTGGACGCCCGCGTCGCCGAGATCGAGCACGCCATGAGGAGCGAGGAGAAGTCGAGCTTCAAGGACCTGCTCGGCGGCTCCTTCTTCTTCAAGCCGATCGTCTGGGTCGGCATCGGCCTGTCCGTCTTCCAGCAGTTCGTCGGCATCAACGTCGCGTTCTACTACTCCTCGACGCTGTGGCAGTCGGTCGGCGTCGACCCGACGGACTCGTTCTTCTACTCCTTCACCACGTCGATCATCAACATCATCGGCACCGTGATCGCGATGATCTTCGTCGACCGGATCGGCCGCCGCCCACTGGCGCTCATCGGCTCGGTCGGTATGGCCATCGGCCTCGCCCTGGAGGCCTGGGCCTTCAGCTACGACCTCGTGGACGGCAAGCTGCCCGCCACCCAGGGCTGGGTCGCCCTGGTCGCCGCCCATGTCTTCGTGCTCTTCTTCGCCCTGTCCTGGGGCGTGGTGGTCTGGGTCTTCCTCGGCGAGATGTTCCCGAACCGGATCCGCGCCGCCGCCCTCGGTGTCGCCGCCGCCGCGCAGTGGATCGCCAACTGGGCCATCACCGCGAGCTTCCCCTCGCTGGCCGACTGGAACCTCTCCGCGACCTACGTGATCTACACGGTCTTCGCCGCCCTCTCGATCCCCTTCGTACTGAAGTACGTCAAGGAGACCAAGGGCAAGGCGTTGGAGGAGATGGGCTAAACCCCGCTGCCCTCTCTCCTCGACACACGTACTGCCCCGGCTCACCCATGGAGCCGGGGCAGTACGTCGTCGGTGAACAGGCGCAGACTGCGCCACCCCTCCTCCAGCGGCATCCCCCCGCACAGCGGGTGCAGCACCAGGCTCTCGGCGCCCAGCGCCGCGCACTCCCCGGGCGTCACGATCCGGTAGACGCCCTCGGCGCGCAGCTCCCCGACCGTGGCGGCCGTCGAGCGGACCGCCGAACGGATGTCCTTGGACTGCCAGGACGCGTACATCCGCGCCTCGTGCAGGAAGTGCTCCCCGTACAGCGCCCAGGCCCGGTCCGGGTCCTCACTCAGATGGAGCAGCGGCGTGCTCTCGGCGGGCATCATCGTCCAGCCCTCGGTGCCGTGCGCCGCCAGCTGCTCGCGGTAGTACGCCGCCAGCTCCGGCAGATGCGCGCTGGGGAAGAACGGCAGCCCCAGCCGGGCCGCCCGCCGCGCCGCCGCCTTCGACGAGCCGCCCACCAGCAGCATCGGGTGCGGCTGGGTGAAGGGGCGCGGGGTGACCCGTACGGTACGTCCCCCGTAGGTGAACGGCTCGCCCGTCCACGCCTTCAGCAGCGTCTCCAGCAGCAGGTCCTGGAGCTTGCCGCGCCGGCCCCACTCGACGCCCGCCTGCTCGTACTCCTCGGGCCGGTAGCCGATCCCCGCCACCGTCACCAGGCGCCCGCCGCTGATCAGATCGAGCACGGCGATGTCCTCGGCGAGCCGCAGCGGGTCGTAGAGCGGGCCGATGATCGCGGAGACGGTGACCGCGATCCGGCTCGTGGCCCCGAAGACCGCGCCCGCGAAGGCGAACGGCGAGGGCAGCCAGCCGTTGCCGGTGCCGTGGTGCTCCTCGGTCTGGACGGTGTCGACGCCGTGCGCGTCGGCGTACGCGGCCATCTTCACCGCGGCGCGGTAGCGGGCCGACAGCGGCTCGGGCGGCTCGTGCGGGGCCACCATGTTCATACGTACGACGGTGAACGGCATGGCAAAGTCCCCCTCCGCCGGGGCCGGGTCCGGCTGGAACCGGTGGGATCCGATGGAGCCCGACGGAGGGGACGGTAGCTGACGAGGCGTCAGACAGCCAGGGGTGCGGGCTCCTCGGCCGTCTCGTCCTCGGCCGGGGCCGGGACGGCGGGTTTGGGCAGCACCACGTACAGCAGCCCGGAGACCACGATGGTGGCCACCCAGCCCAGGCCGTACTCGCCGACCGGGTTGTTCGCGGCGAGCGGGCCGGTGAACCAGTCCGAGGTGGTGAAGAGCAGACCCGAGACCAGGCCCACCGCCCAGGCGGCGACGGCGGCGGGGGAGAAGCCGCCGGTGTACCAGTAGGCGCTGGTGGGAGTGGTGTCGAGGAGCGCCTTCGCGTCGTACTCGGTGCGCCGCAGCATGTCCGCGCCGAAGACGCCGACCCAGGCCGAGAAGGCGACGGCGAGCAGCGAGAGGAAGGCGATGAAGGAGCCCATGAAGCTCTTGGCGACCAGCATCAGCACACCGCCGAAGGCCAGCGAGATCACGGCGTTGACCGAGACGGCCCAGTGGCGCGGGATCTTGAAGCCGAGGGTCTGCGCGGTGAAGCCGGCCGAGTACATCGACATCGAGTTGATCAGCACCATGCCGACCAGCGCGATCAGCAGGTACGGCACCGCGATCCACAGCGGCAGGATCTCGCCGAGAAAGGAGACCGGGTCCGCGGCCGAGGCGAGATCCGGGGTGGAGACCGCCATGACCGCGCCCATCAGGACCATCGGCAGCACCACGATCCCGGCGCCGCCGACGGAGCTCGCCACCATCGCCCGGGACGAGGCGGTGCGCGGCAGATAGCGGGTGAAGTCCGGGGCGGAGGGGATCCAGCTGACACCGCCGGCGGCGATCAGACCGGTGCCCGCCACCATCAGCGACATCTTCCCGGCCGGACGGTCGAAGACCTCGCTCCAGTCGGTGTTCAGCGCCAGATAGACCAGCACGAGCACGGAGAACGCGCCGAAGAGGTAGGTCGCGTACTTGTTGCACTTCTGTACGACGTTGATGCCGAGGCCCGAGATCGCGAAGGTCGTCACCACGAAGAGCAGCAGCGTCACGATGATCAGGAAGGTGTTGCTCCGGATGCCGAACACGATGTCCAGGACGGTCAGCATCGCGTAGGCGCCGGTGACCGCGTTGATCGTCTCCCAGCCCCAGCGGGCGACCCAGATCAGCGAGCCGGGCAGCAGGTTGCCGCGCTGGCCGAACACCGCGCGCGAGAGCGCCATGCCGGGCGCGCCGCCGCGCTTGCCCGCGATGGAGATGAGCCCCACCAGGCCGTAGCTGACGACCGGCGCGGCGACCGCGACGACGATCGCCTGCCAGAAGTTCAGCTTGTACGTCACGACGAGGCTGGCGCCCATCGTGAGCAGCAGCACGCTGATGTTGGCGGCGACCCAGGTCGGGAAGAGCTCGCGGGTTCTGGCGGTGCGCTCACTGTCGGGGACGGGCTCAAGGCCACGGGTTTCCAGTGCGCCTTCGGACTGGGAGGTGGTGCTCATGGGGGTGCGGTTGCCTCTCGCTCGGCTCGAAAAGGAGCCGGTGGGGGTCGTCTCGGGGGACTCTACGCGCGTTGATGCCTCCTCTTCCATCGTAACTTAATACGACGATTGCCCCATAATTCCCTTTGATCTTCATGGGAAGACACGAGCGGGCCCCCACGACGGGCCATGACTGATACTGGGGACGTTATGGAATTCGTCATCCTTGCCGTAGTCATCGCCCTGGTCGCGGTCGGCGCGATCAGCGGGCTCGTGGTCAGCAGCCGCAAGAAGAAGCAGCTGCCGCCCACGGCGCCGCCGTCCACGCCGACCATCACTGCCCCGCCCGCCGAGCCGCACGTCGGCGACGACGCCGCGGAGAGCGCCGAGGAGCAACGCCGCGCCATCGAGGAGATCGCCCTCCCCGAGGCCCCGGCGAGCCCCGTCGTGGTCGAGGAGGCGCCCGTCGAGGCGCCCGCCGCGCCCGCGGTCGAGGTGCCCGAGCCGACGGCCGGCCGTCTCGTACGGCTGCGCGCCCGGCTCGCCCGCTCGCAGAACTCGCTGGGCAAGGGGCTCCTCACGCTCCTGTCCCGGGACAACCTCGACGAGGACACCTGGGAGGAGATCGAGGACACCCTGCTCACCGCGGACGTGGGCGTCGCCCCGACCCAGGAGCTCGTCGAGCGGCTGCGCGAGCGCGTCCGGGTGCTCGGCACCCGCACCCCCGCCGAGCTGCGCGCGCTGCTGCGCGAGGAGCTCGTCGCGATCCTCCGCCCGGACTTCGACCGCACGGTGAACACCGAGGGCAATACCACCGAGGGCGGCGCCGAGGTCCCCGGCGTCGTGATGGTCGTCGGCGTCAACGGCACCGGCAAGACCACCACCACCGGCAAGCTCGCGCGCGTGCTCGTCGCCGACGGCAAGTCGGTCGTCCTGGGCGCGGCGGACACCTTCCGCGCCGCCGCCGCCGACCAGCTCCAGACCTGGGGCGAGCGCGTGGGCGCCCGCACCGTGCGCGGCCCCGAGGGCGGCGACCCCGCGTCGATCGCCTTCGACGCGGTCAAGGAGGGCATCGCGGAGGGCGCGGACGTCGTCCTCATCGACACGGCCGGACGGCTGCACACCAAGACCGGGCTCATGGACGAGCTCGGCAAGGTCAAGCGGGTCGTCGAGAAGCACGGGCCGCTCGACGAGGTCCTGCTCGTCCTCGACGCGACGACCGGGCAGAACGGGCTGGTCCAGGCCCGGGTCTTCGCCGAGGTCGTCGACATCACGGGCATCGTGCTGACCAAGCTGGACGGCACCGCCAAGGGCGGCATCGTCATCGCCGTCCAGCGCGAACTGGGTGTGCCGGTCAAGCTCATCGGGCTCGGCGAGGGCGCGGACGATCTCGCGCCGTTCGAGCCCGGCGCGTTCGTGGACGCGCTGATCGGGGACTGAGCACCCCCTCGCGGGGCGCGGACGCCCGTCCTCATCGAGCGGATGAGGGCGGGCGTCGTCGCGTCAGGAAGGCGCCCGGTGGCAGATGTACGCCAGGGTGCCCAGCAGCAGGCGGGCCTCCGGGGGGCGGGTCGCGGTGTCCAGGGACGGGGGGCGCAGCCAGCGCACGTCCGCCGACGGGGGCGCCTGCACGTACTCCCCCGGGCCCGGGCAGACCAGGTCCAGATCGGCGTCGTCCCAGCCCATCCGGTAGAGCAGGAGCGGCAGTTCGGCCGCCGCCCCCGGCGCCACGTAGAAGTGCGTGCGGCCCGCCGGGGTCGTCGAGACCGGGCCCAGCGGCAGCCCCATCCGCTCCAGGCGCACCAGCGCCCGCCGCCCGGCCGGCGCCGCCACGTCCAGGATGTCGAAGGCACGGCCCACCGGCAGCAGCACCGAGGCCCCCGGGCACTCCGCCCACGCCTTGCCGACCTCGTCCAGCGTCGCCCCCGCCGGCACCTCGGGGACGAAGTCCAGCGGGTGCGCGCCCGGCGCCGGGCAGACCGGATCGCCGCAGGAGCACTGGCCGGAGAGCGCCCGCGCCCCCGGGGCGACGTCCCAGCCCCACAGGCCCGTGTACTCGGCCACCGCCGTGACCTCGGTCGCGCGCCCGCGGCGCCGCGGACCGGACCGGATTTCGCGGATCCCCCGGCCGCCGCCGATCGTGAAGCCCATGCCCCCTCCAACGGGTGAGACGCGACGGTGGTTACGATCCGGAGTCCCCTGATCGCGCACCGCTCACCCCGCGGCTCGCGGCGGAAGGGGAGGGTGGTGCGAAGCGGTCCGCGCGCCCCGGCGTGCACCGTTCCACCCGACTCCTGATCGACCTGTGTCAAGTGAATCGCGCACGGAGCCGGGGGAGTTCATTCGAAGGGGTGGCGAATGGTGGCGTTTACGGAATCGCCCTCGCCAGACGGGTGATCGTAGAATTACTCTGAGTGTACGAACCCTGGAACGCGCGCACTCGCGGGTATGCCAACGGCAAGGAGCTGTACCGTCCCGGGGGTCGCGTCCCGAGGACGGGAAGCAGGAACTCGCGGCATTCTGGCGGGAGTTCGCGTGACGGATTCGAGGGATCCGACAGATCCGTCGGATCCGACAGGTGGTTCGCGTGACCAAGACGACGCACGGGGCTTTAGCCGAATGGGGGCGTTCCAGTGGGCGGCAGTGGGGCTAGCGGTACGAGCGCCGGCAAGCGCCCCAACGAACAGCTGAGTTCGTGGTTCGTACGGAGCGGCTGGTCGAAGGGCGAGCTTGCACGCCAGGTCAACCGACGGGCGCGCCAGCTCGGCGCCCACCACATCAGCACGGACACCTCCCGGGTCCGCCGCTGGCTCGACGGCGAGATGCCGCGCGAGCCCATCCCGCGCATCCTCTCCGAGCTGTTCTCCGAACAGTTCGGCAGCGTCGTGGCCGTGGAGGACCTCGGGCTGCGCACCGCCCACCAGTCCCCCTCGGTCTCCGGCGTCGACCTGCCCTGGGCGGGCCCCCAGACGGTCTCCCTGCTCAGCGAGTACTCGCGCAGCGACCTGATGCTGGCCCGGCGCGGCTTCCTCGGCACCTCCCTGATGCTGTCGGCCGGCCCCGCCCTCATCGAGCCCATGCAGCGCTGGCTGGTGCCCGCGCCCCCCGCCGAGTCCATCAACGTGGAGACC
>NZ_JBJHPC010001131.1:0-802 GCF_045257485.1 Streptomyces sp. YS-3
GCCGCGGACCCCAGGGGCACACCGCACGCCCCCGGACAGTCCGCGGCCCGACGGCCGCGCGCCTCTCAGCGCAGGTGCGCCGTGTCGTTCAGCAGCCGCACCGACGCGTTGCCGTCCCCGTAGTACGCCACCGCCGACAGCGACGCCGCCGACAGCTCCATCCGGAACAGGGACTCCGGCGGGGCGCCCAGGGCGAGCCGCACCAGCGTCTTGACCGGGGTCACATGCGTGACCAGCAGGACCGTACGGCCCGCGTGGGCGGTGAGCAGCCGGTCCCGGGCCGCCGAGACGCGCCGCGCCACCGACGCGAAGCTCTCGCCGCCGCCCGTCGGCGCGGCCTTGGGCGAGGCGAGCCAGGCGTCGAGGTCGTCCGGGTGGCGCTCGCGGACCTCCGCGAAGGTCAGCCCCTCCCACGCCCCGAAGTCCGTCTCGCGCAGGCCCTGCTCGATCGTCACGTCCAGACCGAGACGGCCCGCGACCGCCGCCGCCGTCTCGCGGCAGCGCCGCAGCGGGGAGGAGACGACCGCCTGGATGGTGCCCCGGGCCGCGAGCGCCGCCGCGACCTGGTCGGCCTGGCGCCGGCCCGCGGCCGACAGCTCCGGGTCGGTGCCGCCGCTGCCGGAGAACCGCTTCTCGGGGGTGAGCGCCGTCTCGCCGTGCCGCAGCAGGACGAACGTGGTGGGCGTGCCCAGGTCGGGCGCGCTCCACCCGGCGGCCGGGGCCGCGCTCGCGCCGCGGGTGGGCGCCGGGACGGTGGCGACCGCGGCGGCCGGGGCCGCGAGAGCCGCCCGGGCTCGTGCCG
>NZ_JBJHPC010001132.1:0-802 GCF_045257485.1 Streptomyces sp. YS-3
GGCCGGGGGCGTGGCTCGGGGTGGGCTCCGCGGACGGCTCGGTGAAGGACCGCAGGCGCCGGGCCATCGCGGCGGAGAGCTCCTTGACCACCAGCGCGTCGTCGGCGCCGAACGCCGGCGCCCCCTGGGCCCGGAACAGGCTGACCTGGCCCCACGGGTGACCGCCGACCCGCAGCACGGCGCGCAGTTCGTCGTCGAGGCCGCGCGGCGCCAGGAAGTCGCGGTAGAGGGTGCTGCGGCCGGGCAGCCCGCCGGTGGCCTCGCGCAGCCCCGCCACCGGCAGCGGCGCGCGGGCGAGGTCGCGGAAGAGGTTGATGTTCTCGGTGAGCAGCTCGGACTCCCAGTAGACCGAGCAGCCCTCCTGGTTGAGGTTCTCCACCCGGATCGGCGAGGTCATCATCCCCGTCACCGGGTCGGTGGCCCGCCACACGGAGGCGTCGTACGGGATGAGGCGGCGCAACTGCTCGGAGGCGGTCGCGAACAGGGCGAGGGCGTCGGGGGCCGCGCCGATGGCCGTCAGGAGCGTGTCGATGGCGTGGGTGGTGCTCGCGTTCCTGGGCACGGTCACGGGCCGGTACTCCTCGCTCGCCACCCCTCGCGTACGGGTGGGTCTCGTCGGGTGCGCGTCTGCCCTCCATGCTCCCGCACCCGAACGCCGGGCACACCCCCCTCAGTTGAGGGGGGTGGCGTCCCGCCAACACCCAGATCTCGGGATGTCGCCCGGGTGCCCGCGCCGCCGACGATGGACCACGCGACCCGCCCCCGCCCCGCGCCGAACCAGGAGGCACCCACCGTGCGATCC
>NZ_JBJHPC010001133.1:0-794 GCF_045257485.1 Streptomyces sp. YS-3
GGGTGACGGGGGCCTACAACAAAAGACCGAGCGAGGGGCGTCTCAGCAGACGGAGCCGGGGGGCGACTGAAATATGACAAACCGGGGCATTGGACCATCTCACAAGGGCGTCCAGGATGCGCTGCATCCAAGGAAGGCGACCCTTACCGACGTAGGGTGGACTTTGGAGCGACCGGTTCTCCGGGCGCGCCCGAGCAGCCCGTCCCAGGGAGGTCCAGTTCAGTGACCAGCCAGGTCAGTACGTCAGCCGAGCAGGCAGACGGGGCCGAAGAGGCCGTCGTCGGCGAGCAGCGCAAACCCGTGGGCCGGAAAGAGGTCAAGCGTCTCGATCGGGTGGTCATTCGTTTTGCGGGTGATTCGGGTGACGGTATGCAGCTTACGGGTGACCGGTTCACGTCGGAGACTGCCTCGTTCGGTAATGATCTGTCGACTTTGCCGAACTTTCCCGCGGAGATCCGTGCGCCTGCCGGGACGCTGCCGGGGGTGTCGAGTTTCCAGCTGCACTTCGCCGACCACGACATCCTCACCCCCGGCGACGCCCCCAACGTCCTGGTCGCCATGAACCCCGCCGCCCTCAAAGCGAACCTGGCGGACGTACCGCGCGGCGCGGACATCATCGTCAACACCGATGAGTTCACCAAACGCCCCATGGCCAAGGTCGGCTACCACACCTCTCCCTTGGAGGACGGGTCGCTGGACGCCTACCAGGTCCATCCCGTGCCCCTGACCACGCTGACGGTGGAAGCCCTCAAAGACTTCGGCCTGCCCCGCAAGGAGGCCGAGCGGTCGAAGAA
>NZ_JBJHPC010001134.1:0-789 GCF_045257485.1 Streptomyces sp. YS-3
CCCCGTGTTTCACGTGAAACAAGCCCCACGAGGCGCCTCCACCCCGCCCGCCTACAACCCCGCATCCCGGGCCAGCAGCGCCGCCTGCACCCTGTTCTCGCACTCCAGCTTCGCCAGGATGCGGCTCACATACGTCTTCACCGTGGCCTCGCTCATATGGAGCCGTCTCCCCGCGTCCGCGTTGGACAGCCCCTCCCCGAGCAGCGCCAGCACGTCCCGCTCCCGCACCGACAGCACCGCCACCCGGCGCCGCGCCTCCTCGCCCCGGGCCGCCGCGCGCCCCATGGCCAGCTGGTCCACGACGTGCCGGGTCGCGCCGGGCGACAGATAGGCGTCCCCGGCCGCCGCCGCCCGTACCGCTGCGATCAGCTCGGCCGGGGCGGTGTCCTTCAGGAGGAACCCGGCGCCCCCGTACTCCAGAGCGCGCAGCACGTTCTCGCGTTCGCCGAACGTCGTGAGGATGATCACTCGGGTCGCCGGGGTGCTCCTGCGCAGCTCGGCCAGGGCGGTCAAGCCGTCCATCACCGGCATCTGGATGTCGAGCAGCACCACGTCGGCGCCGTGCGCCCGTGCGGCCTCGACGGCGTCCCGGCCGTTGGCCGCCTCGGCCGCGACCTCGATGGCCGGGTCCGAGGTGAGGATCATCCTGATCCCCGCCCTGATCAGCGGCTCGTCGTCCGCGATCACAACCTTGATCCGCGGTCCGTGCGCGCCCTCCGCCACCGCCACTCCGTCTCTACCGTGGGCGCCGCGGCGATCCTGCACCCCGCCCACCGCGCCCGCCCCGCC
>NZ_JBJHPC010001135.1:0-789 GCF_045257485.1 Streptomyces sp. YS-3
CCTTCGGGGCACTCGTGGGGAGCGGCCCACGGGATCGGTCGCAGGGGCATCGCGGGGGCGGCCCCCGGACAAGTCGTCGGGTCAGTCGCGGCGGAAGAAGCCTCTGCGGCGGTGGGCGACCGGCCGTGAGAGCGAGTCCGAGAGCCGTCCGACCATGTCGTCGCTGGTCACGTCCAGGGCCATCCTTGGGATGAGGGAGGCGCCGAACTCCGCCACGCGCTCGTCGTGGGTGTCGTACTGGGCGCGCGCCTGGACGGTGGCGCCGGACTTCAGCATCCGGCCGACGAGCGAACTGTCGAAGACCGGGAGCAGCGCGGCGAGCTGGTCGGCGTCGAGGGACGTGCCGTGGTCGAACCACTCGTGGCACAGCTCGTGCAGGATGACGTGCTGCGTCTGGTAGTCGGTGGGGCGGCGCCGGTAGAGGACGAGACTGGTCCCGCCGGCCTTGAGCCGCAGTCCGCAGGCGGCGTTCACGCGCGCGAGGCGCTCGGGCAGCTCCCGCAGCACGATGGTCCGGCCCCGGGCCTCCTCCATGTTCGCGACGAGGGCGGGGATGCTGAACGGGGCGGGGATCGGCAGATCCGCCAGCCCGGCTTCGCACTCTCTCCGCAGCGCGCGCATGGACATGTGTGCCTCTGGGTCCCTCTGGGGCGTGGTCACGCGGTCGTCTGGCATGCGATGGATCGATGGATCGGCGCATCTTAACGAACGGGCGTGAACACGGCCACGGTCAGGACGGGGTGACCGGAGGTAAGCCTTCGCGGGAGGGTGGGGCCGGTGTGACAGGGT
>NZ_JBJHPC010001136.1:0-782 GCF_045257485.1 Streptomyces sp. YS-3
GGGGGGCGGCGAGGTGGGCGAGGCCGAGCTTCCGGGTCAGCAGCCGCAGGGGGAGGCCTGCCAGGCCTCCGTGCTCGGCCGCGACGAGGGCGAGAGCGCGGCGGAGCGGCTCGGCCCGGTAGGCGGCGACGAGCGGCTGTTCCCGCCCGCCGTCGTCGACGCACAGGACGCCTTCGTGTCCGCCCGCGACGAGCGCGTCGAGCAGGGCCGTGACGGTGGGCGCGCCCAGGAAGGGCAGGTCGGCGGAGAGCGCGAGCACCAGGGGGGCGGTGGTCTGCCGGAGCCCCGCGTCGAGGGCGGCGAGGGGTCCGCCGCCGGCCGGTTCCTCCCGCGTCCACCGCACGGGCCGCGTCGTGGTGCGGGGCTCCCCGACCACCACGGTGGTCCCGGCCCCGGCACAGGCGGCGAGCACCCGGTCGAGCAGCGCCCTGCCACCCACCAGCACCCCGGGCTTGTCCGCCCCACCGAGCCGCCGCGCGGCCCCTCCGGCGAGCACGATGGCGTCATAGGGCGTCGTCATCCCAGCAGTATGGGCGCACGACATACGAGAGAGCCCGCCCGGGGCACGGCACGCGGCCCGACGGGTCGAGCGAGGGGCTGCGTGCCGGATTGCGTGACGGGCCGCGTGACGGGCCGCGTGACGGATTGCGTGACGGATTGCGAGCAGCGGCCGGGGGCCGAGGGGCAGCCGGAGCCGAGGGGCAGCCGGGACCGCGGGACGGCCGGGACCGCGGGACGGCCGGGGCCGCGGGACGGCCGGGGCCGCGGGACGGCCGGGGGCC
>NZ_JBJHPC010001137.1:0-780 GCF_045257485.1 Streptomyces sp. YS-3
GGGCGGGGCGACGCACCCGGGCCCGCCCCTGCGGCTACCCCGCCAGGCTCAGCAGGCTCAGGTGCCAGCGGTGGGCCCCGCCGGTCAGGGTCACCGTGGACAGCGGGCGCACGTCGACGTTCCAGTACGCCGACGGGGGCGCGTTCAGGGTGTACACCAGCGCCGCCCGGACGACCGCGGGTTCGGCCACCGCGACCATCGCGCCGTCCTCGGCGGGCCTGGTGTCCAGCCAGCCCCCTATCCGGGCGATGAACCCGAGCAGCGGCTCGCCGCCGTGCGGGGCCGCGCGCGGGTCCGCGAGCCAGGCGTCGACGGCCTCGGGCTCCCGGGCCGCGACCTCGGCCAGGGTGGAGCCGCGCCAGCGGCCCATGTCGCAGTCGCGCAGCGCGGGCTGCACCATCGGCGCGTACCCCAGGGCCTCGCCGGTGGCCCGGCTGCGCGCGGTCGGCGAGCAGTAGCGCAGCTCGGCCACGCCCAGCGGCACCAGGGAGGCGGCGAGCGCGACCTCGCGCCGGGCCGCCGGGTCGAGCGGGCGGTCGTCGGCGAAGCGTTCGACCGGCAGCGCCGAGCAGCGCGCCGCCGCGACCAGCGTGAGCCGGACAGTCATGGCCGTGATCGTGCGACCGGACGCGCGGTCGGTCAAGGGGTCGCGGCGCCGACCTCGTCGTAGGCGGTACGCAGCCGCCGTACCCCCTCCTCGATCTCGGCCCGGCCCGCCACGCCCGCGAAGCACAGCCGGAGGTGGGCCGCGGGGGGCTCGGCGCTGAAGTAGGGGCGGCC
>NZ_JBJHPC010001138.1:0-779 GCF_045257485.1 Streptomyces sp. YS-3
GCCGTGTCCTCCTCGGGCGCCGCGGGCACGGGGGCGCCGGGGTGCTCCGGTTCGGGCAGGTCCCGCATCCTGCGCAGCGGGGAGAGCAGCAGCGGCAGCGGTACGGCGAGGAAGCCGGCGGCGCAGCAGGCCAGCGCGGTACGCGGGCCGAAGGCCTCGGCGAGGGTGCCGCCCAGGAGTGCGCCGAGCGGCAGGGTGCCCCACATCAGGAAGCGCAGGGTGGCGTTCATCCGGCCGAGCAGGTGCGGCGGGCACAGCCCCTGGCGGAAGCTGACCTGGGCGATGTTGTAGACGACCGCGCCGAACGAGATGCCCGCCGATCCCGTGGCGAACAGGGCCGCCCCGAGGGTGCCGTGCCCCGACAGGGGCCAGAACAGGGCGAACGGTCCGCTCAGCAGGACCGACCAGAGGATGAGCCGGGCCTGTCCCCAGCGGGCGGCGAGCCGCCCGGAGCACACGGCGCCCAGGAGCCCGCCGATGGCGGAGGCGGACAGCACCAGTCCCAGGGCACCCGGCTCCAGCCCGACGACGCGGACGAGGTGCACGGTCTGCGTCGCCATCAGGACGGCCATGCACAGGTTGCCCAGGGCCGTGGTGAGGGCGATGACGCGCAGCAGCGGATGGCCGGTGACGAAGCGGATGCCCTCGCCGATGTCCTTGCGCAGGGACGCGTCGGCGGCGACCGCGGGCGGTTCCTCGGGCTGCCTGATGCGCAGCAGGAACACGGCTGAGAGCAGATAGCCCAGGGCGTCGGCGAGGACGGCGAGATGGGCCCCGAC
>NZ_JBJHPC010001139.1:0-778 GCF_045257485.1 Streptomyces sp. YS-3
TTCTTCGGCATCGACCGAAAACAACCGCTCCCCCGACCGACTTCCAGCCACCCCTCCTTTACGCCAGGGGTCCGTCTGCGGCCCGGTGGGGGCTGGTCGCGCAGTTCCCCGCGCCCCTAGGGGGTAGGGGGCTGAGCGACATTTTCGGGAGCCGGCGGTCTACCCAAGGGGCGCGGGGAACTGCGCGAGCAACCCACCACAACCCGCAGACGAAACCGGGCCCCTTCAGGGGCGCGGGGAACTGCGCGACCAGCCACAGACCACCCGCAGACGAACCCCCGGCCTGAAAGGGGCGCGGGGAACTGCGCGAGCAACCCACCACCACCCGAAGACGAACCCCCGGCCAAAAAGGGGCTCAGCCCGCCTGCACCCGTGCGCGGAGCTCCCCGTCCGGCCCCGCCACCAGCACCGGCGTCGCCGCGCCCCCGAGGTCGCGGACCGCCGCCCGGTCCTCCGCCGAGGCCGTCCCCGCCTCGGTCACCACCGCCGCCGCCTCCAGCGACTTCGCCCCGCTCGCCACGGCCATCGCGACCGCCGTACGCAGCGCGGAGAGCTTGAGCGAGTCCAGCTCCACGGTCCCGGCGACGTACGTACGCCCGGTCTCGTCCCGTACGGCCGCGCCCTCCGCCACCCCGTTGCGGGCCCGGGCGCTGCGCGCCAGGGTGATGATCTTGCGGTCCTCGGGGTCGAGTTCGGTGCTCAGAGTCATAGCGAGAGCATAAGGAATGGGCCCGGCCGGACCCACGCGCAACCCCCACCCCTGTCCCCTATACACATC
>NZ_JBJHPC010001140.1:0-772 GCF_045257485.1 Streptomyces sp. YS-3
GGCAGTGGGCGGCCAGGGCTGCGTTGGTGACGGCKATGTCATCAGCAGGGTCGAGGAGCACGGTGACGGGTACTGCGGGTGGGAAGGTGACTGTCCTGCTCACCTCTGCCTCCATGCGCAGGTAGGCGGCGCAGCGCATACGGCGGGGCCGAGCAGCGCGGCGCACGGGCAAGCCACGTCGTCGGGAACGTAGATCGGCATCGCGGGTGCGTGCCTGGGTGCGGCGGTCACCGAGCATCCTGGTGCGGCAGGAGACAAGCCGTGAGCAGGTCTTCTAGCACCGGGTACCCCGCCCGGCCCGAGGAACGTGCAAGGCGCAGCGTGTGGTGGGTGGCCTGGGCCCAGCGGCGGAAGTTGCCGTGGCACAGGCGGGTGTCCAGCAAGTCCACGGCCTGCGGGGCGCTTGTCCGCCACAGCGGATGGAAGCGAGGGATCGCCCAGCGCACCTCGCGTGGGGTGAGTGCCGGAACCGTGAGCCACACCGCGGTGCGCGAGGCCAGCATCTTTTGGCGGCGCAGCACTCTCAGGCCGCCTTCGCCGACGGCCAGGAGGATCGACAGGCGGGTGTGGGGGTCGTCGAAGAGGTAGCGCAGGTATTCGAAGCTGTCGGCGTCCAGCCGCTGGGCTTCGTCCACCACGAACAGGTGATCGCGGGCTGCCAGCAGGTGGCGCAGGGCCGTGTCGAAGGCTGCCGGGTCCTGCGGGGATGCGCCGGTCAGGTTCATCGCGTCGGCAAGGTCGCCGCGCAGGGCAGCGGGGGTGGGGGCAGGGC
>NZ_JBJHPC010000115.1:0-15138 GCF_045257485.1 Streptomyces sp. YS-3
GGGCCGGTCGGTGGGGAGCGGGATCTCCACCGGCAGACCGTCGAGTGCGTCCTTCCAGAACGCGAGCTGACGACCGCTCACACCGCCGTCCCGGCCGGTCTCTTCGAGCAGTTTCCGCTGCCGGAGGGTGTAGTCGGCGTACTGGACCGGCAGTTCGTCCCAGCCCGGGTCACGCCCTTCGGTGCGGGCCGCGTACGCGGTGGACAGGTCCTCGGCCAGCGGGCGCAGCGACCAGCCGTCGGCCGCGCTGTGGTGCAGGACGACCACCAGCGTGCGGGCCGCCCCCGTGCCGTAGAGACCGGCCCACAGGGGCTGGTCGCGGGTGAGGTCGAAGCGGTGTCCGCGCGCCAGGGCGACGTGCGCCGCCACCTCCCGCGGGGGGCAGTCCACGACGTGCAGGACGGGACGCAGGGAGCCCGGCGGGTGTATCTCCTGGCGCGGGGCGCCGCCGGTCTCCGGCAGCAGCGTGCGCAGGCTCTCGTGCCGGTCCGCGACATCGGCCAGCGCCGCGCGCAGCGCGTCCACGTCGATCTCCCGCTCCAGCGGGATCACCAGCGGGATGTTGTACGTGGCGGCGGCCCCGTCCAGCTGGTTGAGGAACCACATGCTCTGCTGGGTGGCGGAGAGGGGCAGCGGGTCCGGCCGCTCCGCGCGGACCAGCGGCGGCCTTGCCGCCCCGGCGCCCCCGGCGGGGACGCGTTCGGCGAGCGCGGCCGGGGTGGGCCGGGCGAAGAAGTCGGCCATGGAGACCTCGGCGCCGGTGGCCGTGCGCAGCCGGGTCATCAGCCGGGTGGCGAGCAGCGAGTGGCCGCCGAGGTCGAAGAAGTTGTCCTCGGCGCCGACCGTCCCTGCGGGCAGCCGCAACAGCTCCTCGTACAGCCGGCACACCAGCGCCCGGGGTCCGGTGGCCGGGGCCCGGCCGGTGGCTGCGGCGGCGAAGTCGGGGGCGGGCAGGGCCTTGGTGTCCAGCTTGCCGTTGGCGGTCAGCGGCAGCGCGTCCAGCACCACGCACGCGCTGGGCACCATGTGCTCGGGCAGGGACGCGGCCAGCTGGGCCCGCAGCACCGCCGGTTCGGGACGCGAGCCTGGGGCGGGGACGGCGTAGGCCACCAGGATCCGGTCGGCCGCGCCCTCCGTCTCCCGGGCCACCACGGCGGCGCGGGCCACGTCCGGGTGGCCGACGAGCGCAGCCTCGATCTCGCCGGGCTCGATACGGAAGCCGCGGATCTTCACCTGGTGGTCCGAGCGCCCCGCGTACTCCAGGGTGCCGTCGGCCGCGCGGCGGGCCAGGTCGCCGGTGCGGTACATCCGCTCGCCCGGCGCGCCGAAGGGGTCGGCGACGAACCGCTCGGCGGTGAGTTCGGGGCGGCCCAGATAGCCGAGGGCGAGACCGGGACCCGCCACGTACATCTCGCCCACCCGACCCGGCACGACCGGCTGGAGGCAGTGGTCGAGAACGTATACGCGCAGGTCCGGGAGCGGGGTGCCGATCACACTGCGCCCGCGCGGGTCCTCGATCAGCTCCCGGGTGACGCGGTGGTGGGTGACGTGCACGGTGGTCTCGGTGATCCCGTACATGTTGACCAGCGCGGGCGACGCGTCGCCGTGCCGCTCCAGCCAGGGGCGCAGATGCGCGGGCTCCAGCGCTTCGCCGCCGAACACCACATACCGCAGGGCCAGGGGGCCGCCGTCCGCGCCCGCCTCCCGTTCGGCCTGGATGAGCTGCTGGAAGGCGGACGGCGTCTGGTTGAGGACGGTGACACCTTCGTCCCGCAGCAGCCGCAGGAAGTCGTGCGGCGAGCGGCTGGTGGCGTAGGGGACGACGACGAGCCGGCCGCCGTGCAGCAGGGGTCCCCAGATCTCCCAGACGGAGAAGTCGAAGGCGTACGAGTGGAAGAGGGTCCACACGTCGTCCGCGCCGAAGTCGAAGTGGGCGGCGGAGGTCTCGAAGAGCCGCACGACGTTGGAGTGCGGGATCACCACGCCCTTGGGGCGGCCGGTGGAGCCCGAGGTGTGGATGATGTACGCCGGGTCGCCGGGGGTGAGCGGCGCGGTGCGCTCGGCGTCGGTGAGGTCGGTGTCCGGGCGCGCCGCCAGATCGCCTTCGAGGGCCGGTTCGCCGAGGACCAGGAGGTCGGCGCCGGTCCCGGGGAGCGTCGGGGCGGTGGCCGCGTCGGTGACGAGGAGAGCGGGTGCGGCGTCGCCGGTGACCGCGCGGATGCGCTCGGCCGGGTAGCCGGGGTCCAGCGGCAGATACGCGGCGCCGGACTTGACCACGGCGAGCAGTGCCACGACGAGCTCCAAGGAGCGCGGCAGCGCCAGGGCCACCACCTCGCCGGGGCCCGCGCCGCGCTCGACGAGCAGACGGGCGATCCGGTTGGCGCGGGCGTTGAGCCGCGCGTAGGTGAGCGAGACGCCCTCGCAGGTGACGGCCACGGCGTGCGGGGTGCGGGCGGCCTGGGCTTCGAAGCGCGTCGCGAGGACGGCGTCGGGGGCGGTGCGCAGGGGCTCGGCGGACGCGTGGGCCGGGGCCTCGCCGGGGAGCAGCAGGCTCGTGCGGGCGAGCGGCAGGGCGGCGTCGGCCTCGGCGAGCCGGTCGAGCAGGAGCAGCAGCCGCCGCTGGTGGTCCTCGAGTTCGGTCTCGGTGTACAGGGCGGGGTTGGCGTCGAAGGCGATCCACAGTCCTTCGCCGCCCGCGCCGGGCCGGACGTTGATCTGGAGGTCCTCGACGGCGCCGCCGGACAGGTGGTGCGAGGTGGTGCGGTGGCCGCCGAAGGGCGGTTCCTCGTCGAAGGGGACGAGGTTGACGACGGGCCCGTACAACCGGCGTGTCCCGCCGATGAGTTTGAGGTCGCGGCGCAGGTCCTCGGCGCGGTACTGCTGGTGCCTGCGGACGTCGCGTAACGCGGCGGCGACCGCCGCGACCAGCTCCCCAGCGGTGGTGGCGGGGGTGACGGCCAGACGCAGCGGCAGGATGTTGGAGGCCGTGCCGGGCGTGCGCAGCGCCGTGGAGCCGAGCCGGCTCATGGTGGGCAGGCCCAGCACGATGTCCCGCTGGGCGGTGACCCGGTGCAGATAGGCGGCGACGGCCGCGACCACGAGGTCGTTGCGCGAGCCGCCCAGGCGCCGGGCCGCGGCCGTCAGGCGCTCGGTGTCGGCGGCGGTGAGCAGGGAGGTGCGGCGCAGGAAGGCGGCGGCGGGCGGTGCGGTGCCCTCGGTGAGCCCGGTGGCGTGCGGGGCGTCGGCGAACCGGCCGGTCCAGTGGGCGCGGTCGCGTACGAAACGGTCGGAGGCACGGTAGGCCGCCTCCTCCTCCAGCAGCCGGCCGACCGGGGCGAACGGACTGGGCGGCACCTCCCGGCCGTCCGCGAGCGCCGCGTAGACCTCGGACAGCCGCCGGGCGACGAGCTTGTAGCTGTAGCCGTCGAGGAGGATGTGGTGGGCCCGCAGGAACCAGAAGTAACGGTCGGGGGAGACCGTGAAGAGGGCGTGGGTGAACAGGGGGCCCTCGCCGAGGTCGGCCGCGGTCGCCATGTCGGCGCGTATCCAAGCCTCGGCCGCCGCGTCCGGGTCCGCCTCGCCGCTGACGTCCACCAGGTGCAGCGGCCAGTCGTCACCCGGGGCCGGCGTCGAGCGGGGGCCGTCGGCGGTGTCGGTGAACCGCAGGGCGAAGGTGCCCGCCTCCCCGACGGTGCGGCGCAGCGCGGTCTCGAAGAGCGCGGTGTCCACGGGGCCGTGGATCTCCACGTACTCGGCGGTGTTGTAGGCGGCGTTCGCGGGGTCGAGCCGCTGGGCGAACCAGAGCCCCTGCTGGGCCCCGGTCAGCGGGCTACTGGTGTCCTCCTGGACAGACATGGCACCAACCCTTGTTAGGCGTCTTTGACATTCTCGGCACGCAGCAGGAACCCGCGGGCCCTTACTGGGAAGCCGCTGGGCAGGCGTGGTCGATCCGCCCACCGGATGCGCGGAATTGGGCACGGGAACGGAAAGAGGAATGCATCGCCGGAATACCGTTGCGGGAGATGGAACTCCGGTGAGTGCGGGCAGTGCCCGTGGTGGGCGCGGCCTTCCTCGGCACAGCAACCCTGCATGAGGGGAAGACGGCGGGTCAAGGGGATCTTTCGCCGGGCGTGTCCCTCGACGGGCCGTCAAAAGTCGGCCCATTGACCGGTTCCGGACGGTGCATGTCATGAGCACGGCCGCATGAATCGAGCCAGCTTGTGGAGTTTACTTCGTGTCAATAAACCAGCCATGCGACGAAGGAAGACCGTGCTGTTGGCATGTGCCCCTTGGGGAAATCTCCGTATACGAGCGGCTGGTGCGGCTCGTCAAACGCCGAAGTTGAGCCAAATCGGCTTGCGTTCCGGAGGTGGGAGGGCCGGTCCGGTTAGCGCCCGGGGCACTGTGGGTATTCCCCTCACTGCGGTCGCGGGCCGGGCTCGCGGCGGCTGAGGGATAGGTCACTTCGCGGGCTCTTCCGAAACCCTTGCGAGAGAATGGAATTGCGGCTTCACTGAAGCGCGATTCGGGATCCGGGTCTCGGCCGAAACGGCCTGGCCTCAATGGGGGAAGGGTTCCGTCTCCGTATGCGTACTTCGTATGCGTGCGCCCCGCTCCCACCGGTCCGTGCGAGCGGCCCCATTTCGGGGAGTCCGGGGCGCGGCCGGGTCCGGTATACCGCCGGGACAAAGGAAAGTCGAAAGGTCATGGGGATGCAGCGCAGGTTATGCCCGGTCGAGACGATCTACGTGGCGCAGCGGAGCCGTGCCGTGCTCTCCTGCACCGTCCGCGGCGACCTCGACGAGAAGCTGCTCGCCGCGGCGTTCGCCGCCAAGGTCGCCGAGCACCCCTCGCTGCGCTGCCGGATCGCCGTCGAGGACGGGGCCCATGTGCTCCAGCCGCTCGCCGCGGACGAGGTGCCGACGCTGCTGGTGCGCGAGGGCGGACCCGGCGCCTACACCGAGGAGTTCAACACCCCGCTGCCGGTCGGCGGGCCCCTGGTGCGGGCCGTACTGCTGCGCGGCGGCGACGAGCACACCATGGTGCTCAGCATCGACCACACCATCACCGACGGCCACAGCGGCATCGCCCTCCAGAACGCGCTGTGGGACACCTACACCCGGCTGGCCGGTGAACTCCCCGGCGCGGCGGGCGAGTACGGCGAGCTGTGGCCCGAGCCCGTCTCCCACCTGCTGCCGGCGGTCTCCGCGGCGGAGGCCGAGGAGTACCTCGCGGGCCGCGTCGAGCGCACCCGGCAGCGACCCGTCGTCTGCCTTCCGTACGAGGCCGCGGGCACCGAGCCGGCACCCGGCGAGCCCGAACTCGGCGTGGCGCGCGTGCTGCTGGAGCGCGAGGACACCGCCCGTCTGCTGAGTTTCGCGAAGGCCGAGGGTGTATCGGTGCACGGGCTGATCGCCGCCGCCGCCCTGACCGCCGTCCGCCGCCGCCTCGGCGGCGAGCCCGGGACGCGCACGCTCGGCTGTATGTCCCCCGTCGACCTGCGCTCCCGGCTCAACCCGCCGCTGGCGCGCGAAGTGATGGTGCCCGCGGTCACCTCCTGCCTGGACGTGCTCGACGTGGCACATGACGCCGACCCGCTCGCGCTGGCCCGCCATGTCACCGAGAACCTGCACACGGCCATCGCACGCGGCGACTACCTCCAGGAACTCCACCTCCTGCCGAAGGTCCCGCGGCATCCGGCGCTCCTCGCCACCAGCGTGATCGTGACCAACATGGGCCGGGTCTCCGGGCCGGCCACCCCGGCCGGTCTCCAGGTCACCGACGTACGCCTCGTCCCCGCGCGCGAGCACTACTTCCCCGAAGCCGGACGCGGACCGCTGATGGTCTGCGTGGTCTCCTTCGACGGCAGGCTCGGCCTCGAACTCCCCTACAGCGCGCAGTGCTTCACCCACGAGCAGATGGAGGAGCTCCGCTCCGCCCTGCACACCTCCCTGCTCGCCTTCGCCGCCCGCCGCGACGACGCCGAGGGCGCGGTGGCGGTGCCCGCGTGAGGGACGCGCGGCCGGCACCCGGCACGCACCCGCCCCGCATTCGTACGAGCAGACCGAGTCCAGGAGTACTCCCGCGGTGATCACCACGAACGACACGCAGGCCCCCGTCGCCACGGCCCTGCTGCCGCGCGCCCAGGCCGGGGACGACCGCGCCATGAACGACATCCTCCTGCACATCGCCCCCTTCGTCGGCCGGCTCTGTCTGCCCATCGCCCAGAACCACAGCTCCGACGCCGCCCAGGAGGCCATGCTCGCCATATTCCGCGGCATCCGGGGGCTGCGCGAACCCGAGGCCTTCTACGGCTGGGTCCGCGCCGTCACCGTACGGGAGGCGGTCCGCACCTCCAAACGCCTCAGCCAGGGCCCCACCGACGACCTGACCGACCGCGCCCTGGACGGCAACCCCCTGGACACCGTGCACATCTCCGACGCCATGGACCGGCTGCCCGACCACCACCGGCAGGTGCTCATGCTGCGCGCCGTCTACGGCATGAACGAGGAGGAGATGGCCCGGACCCTCGCCCTGCCCGTCGGCACCGTCCGCTCCCGGCTGCACCGCGCCCGCCGCAACTTCCAGGACGCCTGGCACCAGCAGTCGGCGTGAGGCGGGCGGCTCCGTCCGGCGCCGCTCACACCGTGGCGGACCAGGCCGCCAGGGCGACGGCGGACAGCAGGAGCAGCGCGGGCGCCAGCGCCGCGGGTGTGCCGTGGTGGAGCTGCAGTACCCCGCCCGCCAGCGCCCCGCCGAACATCGCCACCACCGAGAGCACCCGGCGCACGGTGGCCGGCCCGGGCCGGTCGGCGGCCAGACCGGTGAGGGTGAGCGTGAGGACGGTGGTGGTGAGATCGGGCACCGCGATCTTGCGGACCACGGCGTTCTGCACGCCCATGCCGAACGCCAGCAGCACGATCAGTACGTACGTGGTGTGGTCCGCCAGACCCGTGACCAGCGCCGCCGCCACGAGTACCGCATGCGCCGCCACCAGCAGGGCGAACAACCGCACCGGCCGGCCGATCAGCGGCGCGATCCGGCCGCCCGCCAGCGCGCCCGCCAGGAACGACGCGCCCGCCGCGGCCGAGGCGACGGCGGACAGCCCCGTCCCGCCCGCCAGCGCGAAGCCGAGGAAGACCACATTGCCGGTCATGTTGGCGACGAAGACGTGGTGCAGGCCCAGATAGCTCACCGCGTCCACCAGACCGGTGACGAAGGTGAGCACGACGAGCAGCGGCGGCAGGACGTCGTGGTGCGCCGGGTCGCCGGGGAACAGGCGCGCGCCGCACCGGCGGAGCACGGCGACGACGTGCGGGCGAGGGGTGTTCACAGGCCTCCTTCGGCAGCCGCGCACCCGGCCGGGAGGGTCATCCCACCGGACGGCGGTCGATCGGGGTGACGGGCGTGCGGACGGCGACCGTGGTGCGGCGCGGCCCGGACCAGGGGGCGGGGACGGCGTCGATGTCCCGGGCCAGCCAGTAGGCGAGCTGCTCGTAGTTGACGCGCCAGCCGCGGAAGTGCGGCCACGCCTCCTCGGGCGTGCGCTCCATCGGATACCCCTGGTCGGCCATCCGTGCCACGCCGTGGAGGAAGTCCTCGTAGCTGAGCTGGATCGGGTCGTCGGGGTGCGGGTCGCGGTCGTACGCGATGCCCCGCAGATCGGCGATGTCGCGCAGGCACACGAAGCCGGCCCGCAGGGCGAGCCGGATTTCTGCCGTGGGCCGGGAGGGGTTGAAGGCGAGGCGCAGGGCCGCCGCGTCCATCACGGCCAGCAGCGCGATCAGCCAGTTGCGGTTGGCCTTGGGGGAGCGGAAGTGGACCAGGACCGGATAGGTGGTGTGACTCTCGCTCACCTCGGCGCTCCACCGCTCCCAGTTGCGGAACAGCTCGGTGAGGCTGTGCAGCAGCTCGACCTGGGCGTAGCGGGCGAGGATCTCCGGACCCCAGGGCGGGTCGCCCGCGCGCGACTGCAGGAGCGTCACCTCCGTCTCGCGCCGCTGGTAGGCCCCGTAGAGGGTGGGCAGATAGCCGACCTGGAGGCCGATCACGACGGGACCGGTGGCGGCGGCGCAGAAGTCGATGGCGTTCAGCGTGACGCGGTTGCCGCTGGCGAAGCCGAGCGTGAAGAGGGAGGAGCCGGACTCGACCATTGCGTCCCGCAACGGCAGCCGGCTGACCGCGGCCTCCAGGAGCGCGTAGCCGACCATGAAGCACCCCAGCCACGCCATCAGCGTCACCACGACGGCCAGCGGCGCCACCGGCGCGAGCACCCGGTCCTTCGACTCCGCCCCCGTCAGCCGGTCGGCCACCATCTGGAACGGCCGCCGCACCAGCCCGTGGACGACCTGCGTGAAGCCCGAGCGCGTCGGCCGGGGTATCACCAGGGTGCGCAGCACCGAGGAGAAGATGCCCAGCACGATGACGGCACCCATGATGCCCTGTAGTACACGCACCGCAGCTCTGTTCCTTCCCAGGTCGTGGGGGACATTCAAGCGCACGGCGCGCGCGGGCGCGGCGGCGTCCGGCGGCGAGGGCCTCCCGCGCGCCGGACTCCGGTACGGCTCAGTCCGCCAACGGGTTCTCCGGGACGACGCCAGGACCGGGGAAGTCGGGGTCGTCCTCGGCGCGCGGCAGCGGCCGGTGCCCCTCGGACCAGTCGTTGGTCCACCCGCACACGCCACAGGCGTACCGCCCGTCGAGCCCGGCCACACGCGTTCCGCATTTGCGGCACTCGGCGTGAGTGATCTCCGGTGTGACCACCGTGGGCCGCACCGGGGGCGGGGTGCCATGAACTTCACCCGGGGTGCCACCGGTTGGTGAAGTGCTCATGTACTTCTCCAGGTCTGCTGAAGGTTCCGCTGCGCCGCCGTCCGGGACGCGGCCCGGTTCAGCACCGCTTCCGGGTGAGCGAGACGCCTATGAGCGTACTGTGGCACGCCGCTCGGGCGGGCCGCCGCCGGCGGAGCCGCCGGGACGGCTGCCGGGGGCCGTTCTCGGCCATCGCGTCGAGCCTGCCCGTGGGCCGCCGCGCTCCTCGCTAGGCTGCGGCTGCCGATGCGGAGTGCGGAGTGGGTCTCGGGAGATGAGGCGCGATGGGGTGGTCCCGGGGCCGGACGCGCATGGCACTGACAGGGATCGCCGCGGTCGGGATGGTCGTGGCCCAGGGCGCACTGGCTCCGGGCGCCGCGCGCAGCGCACCGGCCATCGGCTACGGGGGGCCGGTCGCCGTCGCGCCCGGCGTCTCCTACCGGAGCTTCACCGTCACCGCCTCCCACGGGCTGACGCGTGGTCACCTCGTGGTGGCGGAACTGAACAACCCCCACGTCACGGTGGACCTCCTCACCCCGGGCGCGGTGGCCGCCCGGGCGAAGGTGACCGCGATGGCCGACGCCCGGGACGCCATCGCCGCCGTCAACGGGGACTTCTTCGACATCAGCGAGACCCAGCACCCCGGCGTGGAGGCCACCGGCGCCTCCTCCGGCCCGGCCATCGCGTCCGGCCGGCCGCTGAAGGCCGCCGTCCCCGACGGCCAGCGGTTCGGCCCCGCCCTGCCGCCGGGCACCAGCGCCCGCGATGTCATCGGTGTCGGCCCGGCGGGCACCGGACGCCTCGACCGCCTCACGCTGGAGGGAGCCGTCGACACCCCCGGCGGCCGGCTGCGCCTTGACGGGCTCAACCAGTACGCCGTGCCGGTGGACGGGGTGGGTGCCTTCACCACGAAGTGGGGCGCCGTCTCCCGGGCCCGGGCGGCGTGCGGAACCGACGTGGTGCGCGGCGCGCCCTGCACCACGGACACGTACGAGGTGACGGTACGGAAGGGCCGGGTCGTCAGCACCTCGGACGTCCTGGGGTCGGGACCGATCGCCGCCGGTACGGTCGTCCTGGTGGGACGCGAGAAGGGGGCGTCCGCCCTGCGCGCGCTCCGGCCCGGCGACCGGGCCGCGCTCGGCTACCGGCTGCGCAGCCGCCGGGGGCCGCTGGTGTTCGCGGTGGGCGGCATGCCGGTGCTGCGGGCCCGTACCCCCTTGGACGGGCTCGACGACCGCACGGCCGCCACCCGTACCGGCGCGGGGATCGGCGGCCACGGACACCGCCTCTACCTCGTCACCCTGAACGGCGCGGCCGAGAGCGACGCGGGTCTGACGCTGGCCGAACTCGCCCGCCTCCTGAAGGACATGGGCGCCGACGAAGCGGTCAACCTGGACGGCGGCGGTTCCTCCACGCTCGCCACCCGCGGCCCGGGCGACCAGACGGTCGTCGTACGCAACCGGCCGCCCGGCAGCTTCGAACGCGCGGTCGCCAACGGCATCGGGGTCTTCGTCCGGCGGTGAGGCGCGGTCGGTCGCGCGGTTCGCTTTGAACGGACCGTCAGCGGCTGACGTAACAACGCCCAAGACCCCTACGGGAGTCGATCGCGTCACTCGTTGCCGAGGAGGGAGTCTTCTTGTGAACTGGCGAAAGCGTGCGGCGTGCCGTACGGAGGACCCGGAGCTGTTCTTCCCTACGTACAGCAGGCGTTTCGCGGACCAGCAACTGGCCGAGGCCAAGGCGATCTGCCGCAGATGCCCGGTGACCACCCCGTGCCTGGAGTGGGCGCTGTCGAACAACGAGAAGCGCGGGGTGTGGGGCGGCCTCAGCGAGAGCGAACTGCGCAGGCTGAAGCGGATCTCGGTGCGGCTGGACATCGGCTGAGGGGCGTGGCGCAGATCTGACGCAGCGGCTCGTACGGCCTCGGCGACGGGGCGGTACCGGGCCGCGCACCGGCCGGCCGGTGCGTCCGAACCCTGATCGGCCGCCCGGCACGGGTGGTTGAACGCGGAGGGGCGCGGTGCCGTATCAACCGGGCAGTAGCGTGTCGCGCCCGAGGAGGAGCCCGTGCCTTTTCCCCGTCTTCGTATGGTCGGCCGTCCTCGCCGTCGCCTCCGGGGGACGGCCGCCTGGTTGCTCGTCGCCGTGCTGGCCGGGGGACTCGCGTACACCGTCACCAAGAACTCCACGGGACCACAGGGCGGTTCCGGGGCGGTCGGGTCCGCCGGTCCGGCCGGGGCCGCACGACGAGCCGATCCGGGCCGGACACCCCGTGGCTGGCAGGACTGGAGCGTGGGACGGTGGCTGCGGGGCGCCGCGGACTTCGTCAACCCCGTGGTGGACGGGCTGTGGGGGCCTGAGCGGATGGCCGGGGCCACCGAGGGCGAACGCGCCTTCGACGGCCGGCACATGCCCCGCGGAGTCTCCGACCCCGAGCCGGACGCCGTGCCCGCACGTCCCGTCGCCCGTCCCTACGGCGACCGGGCGCCCACCGCCGGCCGGCTCTTCTTCGACACCCCCAAGGGCCCCGCCGCCTGCTCCGGCACCGTGGTGCGCGACCCGGCCCGCCCCGGGCGGTCCAACCTGGTGTGGACCGCCGGGCACTGCGTCCACTCCGGCAAGGACGGCGGATGGCTGAGGAACATCGTCTTCGTCCCCGGCTTCGACAAGCGCGGCCCGGTGGCGGCGAACGGCTCCAACAGCGCCGCGCCGCTGGGCATTTGGTGGGCGGACTGGGCGCAGACATCTCAGCAGTGGATCGACCACGGCACGGACGGCGCCGGGGTGGGGGCGGCCTTCGACTTCGCCGTACTGCACGTACGGCAGGCCGCCGGGGAGACGAAATCGCTGGAGGAGACGGCCGGCGCGGCGGCGGACGTCGGCTTCGACGCCGAGCTGTCCGGGTCGCGGAGCCCGGTCGACATCGTGGGGTACCCGGCGGGCCGCCCCTTCGACGGCTCGTCCCTCTTCCACTGCGCCGACCACCCCGGATCGTTCTCGGTCGCCGCCGACCAGCCGGACATGTACCGCATGGGCTGCACCATGACCGAGGGCTCGTCCGGCGGCGGCTGGCTGGTGCGCCGGGGCGACGGAGCGCTCGTCCTTGTCTCCAACACCTCGCTCGGCTCCCGCCCTGCCGCATGGCTCGCGGGGCCACATCTCGGCGCGGACGCCCGCCGCCTTCTGACGGAGGTGAGCGGGAAGTTCGCGGGCCGCTGAGACACGCACGAGGTGGGTGTGCACCGCGGTTCGAGCAGGCCTCAGGGCCCGTACGGAACTTTGCTGACCAGGCGTCAACAGTGTTCTTTCGCAACGGCGGTGAACACCACAGCCGTCCCATCCGTACCTAGGACCGCACACCTTCCACCGATCCCGATCGGTACGGAACAGATACCAGGAGGCGGCGAGTTGACTCACAGGCGCATACCCAAGCGGCGGGCCGTGATGGCGGGAGCCGGGGCCGCGGGCCTCATCGCAGCGGCCGTACTGCTCCCACGTGCGAACGCGTCCCAGCCGGAGCCCCGACCCGCGTCCGGGGCCGCGGCCGGAAAGATGAACACCACCGCGGCGGCCGAAGCCGCACGCGAACTCGCCCGGCAGCTCGGTGACACCTTCGCCGGTTCGTACTACGACGCCGCCAAGCGGCAGCTCATCGTGAACATCGCCGGTAACGACAGCAACGCCGACGCCCAAGTGAAGAAGGCAGGAGCGGTGCCGCGCGCGGTCCGCAACAGCGCGGCCGAACTCCGCTCGGCGGCGCACACCCTCGCCCGTACCGCGACCATCCCCGGCACCGCCTGGGCCGTCGACCCCCGGACCAACCGCATCGTGGTCTCGGCGGACCGGACGGTGAAGGGGGCGCAGTGGAACAAGCTGGAGAAGGCCGTACGCGCCCTCGGCGCGGACACGGCCAGGATCCAGAAGTCCGCCGGACGGTTCACGGCGTTCAGCGAGGGCGGTGACGCCATCTTCGGCGGTGGCGCGCGCTGCTCGCTGGGTTTCAACGTCACCACCCAGGACGGCAAACCGGGGTTTCTCACGGCGGGCCACTGCGGTGTCGCGGCCAAGAAGTGGTCCCTGAGCGCGGGCGGAGCTCCCGCCGCGACCGTCCAGAAGGCGACCTTCCCCGGCAATGGCGACTTCTCCCTGCTCACCTACGACGACGCCGCGACGCAGGCCCCCAGCGCGGTCGACACGGGGTCGGGAAAGCTGGTCGAGATCACGGCCGCGGCCGACGCGTCCGTGGGGCAGCGCGTCCTGCGCATGGGCAGCACGACCGGTTTGCACGACGGTACGGTCACGGGCCTCGACGCCACGGTGAACTACCCCGAGGGCACGGTCACCGGGTTGATCCAGACCGACGTGTGCGCCGAGCCGGGCGACAGCGGTGGGTCCCTGTTCACCGCCGACGGCGCCGCGGTCGGGCTCACTTCCGGGGGCAGCGGGAACTGCACCGCGGGCGGCGAGACGTTCTTCCAGCCGGTGACAGGCGCGCTGAAGGCCACGGGGGCGACGATCGGGGCGGGAGGTCAGGGTCAGGGGCAGGGCCAAGGTCAGGACCAGGGTCAGGGGCAGGACCAGAGCCAAGGTCAGAACCAAGGTCAGGACCAGGGGCAAGGCCAGGACCAGGGTCAGGGCCAGGGGCAAGGCCAGGACCAGGGTCAGGGTCAGGGCCAGGGGCAGGTGTCCGGTGGCTCGGGTGGTTCAGGTGGCTCGGGTGGTGCGGGCGGTTCAGGTGCCTCCGGCGGCTCCGATGACCCGGGTGGCTCCGGTGGGCAGGGCGGTGTCATCACCATGAACCCCGTGCCGGGGTACGGCGGGCAGTGAGCGACGCCGACTGAGACCGACGGACGTGGCCACCCCGTTGCGGATGCCTGGGCACCGGGGTGGCTACGACGCGTGGCCGCGCGTTCCCGTCAGGCGGTCGCGGGCGCCGGCGCGGAAGCTGTGGCGGGGGCGGCCACACCTTCCGTAGCGGCGGTGGGTGCCTCGGTCTTCTCTTCCTGCTTCTCGGCGGGCGCCGAGGCGCGGCTGGCCGTGTAGAACACGGAACCCTGCTTGCGCTCGCGCTCCAACTCCCCCTTGGCGACCAGTGCTTCGAGGGTGTTGCGGACCACCTGGGGGCTGGTGTTGCGCTCCGGGTGATGGGTGGTCAGCTCGGTGAGGATGTCGGCGACCGTACGCGGCTCCTGGTGGCCCGCGAAGAGGCCGAGCACCACCTCGCGCAGGGTGGGCCCACTGCTCTCCGTGCTCTTCCAGGTCGGCTTCTTGGCCTGGGACGCGGCCTTCTTGGGGCTCTGAGCGGCCTTCGTGCCCTTGACCGCCTTGGCCGTCCTGCTCTTCGTCGTCTCCTCCGCCTCCGTCGTCTCCGGCTTCTGCGCCCGTGCCTTACGCGGCTTGGGCACCGCCGCGGCGGTGGGTGTGGAGGCGGGGGACGGTGTCTTGGCCGTGGACTGCGACTTGGTGGTGCGCTTGCGCGGTGCCTTGGCCGTTTCCGTCGCAGCCGACGCCTGCGCCGCCTTCGCTGCCGCGCCGGCGGTGCTGACGAGGGTGTGCTGCATGGTTTGCAGCAGACCGTGGTCCCGCTCCAGGGCCTCCAGTTGCCCCTTCAGTGAGTCGAGCTCCGCGCGGATGCGTGCCTGGTCCTGCTGGTTGGCCTCCAGGTCGGCGGTGACGCGCGCCGCGTACTGGTCCTTGAGTGTGGTGAAGTCCGGCTCGTCCGCCATGAGAATTCGCTTTCCTCGTGCTGGATGTTGCCGCCGGATGCTACCCATCTCTGCGGCAACAGCACAGGTGAGTGCGCACAAGATTCACACGTTGGAGACACCGGCGGCCACAAACCGTCGTCGACGCGGTGGGGGTTGGACACGGTTGTCGGCCCCGGGGGCGTGCGGCGCTTGCCCCTTTCCGCCCCGTGCTCCCGTGCGCCGTACCCCTGAGCGAAACGAAGGCGCCGGGCTGGGGCGTCAAACAAGTGCACCCGAACGGGGACGGCTGGGGAGGCCGTGCGGTTACGAGGGGGGACACTGTGGGACGCAGGCGGAAGACACGCGGATTACCGGTGGCGATGCTGACGGTGCTGCTCGCGACGGTGTCGCTCCTGGGCTCGCCGGGGCCGAGCTTCGCGGGTGGTGTGCGGGGTGTCGCGGGGGTGACGGCAGCGGGGCCCGACCCGGCACCGCCGCCGTCAGGGGGCGCCCCCTCGCCGTCTACGGTGGTCATCCACCCCTCCAAGTCCCTGGCCAACGAGTCGACTTCGCATCCGACGCGGCCGGGGGAGCCGGATCCGACCACGTCGAAGCCCAGCCCCTCGAAGCTCATCCCGTC
>NZ_JBJHPC010001141.1:0-772 GCF_045257485.1 Streptomyces sp. YS-3
CGGGTGTAGGGGTGGGCCGGGGCGGCGAAGAGGGTGTCCACCGGGGCCTGTTCGACGGCCCGGCCGCCGTACATCACCAGGACCTCGTGCGCGACGCGCGCGACCACCCCCAGATCGTGGGTGATCATGACGACGGCGAGTCCGTGCTCCTGCTGGAGCCGGGCGATCAGCTCCAGGATCTGGGCCTGCACGGTGACGTCGAGCGCGGTGGTGGGCTCGTCCGCGATCAGCAGCTCGGGCTCGCAGGCCAGCGCCATCGCGATCATCACGCGCTGGCGCATACCGCCCGAGAACTGGTGCGGGTACTCGCCCGCCCGGCGCCCGGGCTCCGGGATGCCGACCTCGGCGAGCATCTCCACGGCCCGTCTGCGGGCCGCCGCGCGGCCGGAGCGGAAGTGGACGCGGTGGTGTTCGGCTATCTGCTCACCGACCGTGTAGTAGGGGTGGAGGCTGGAGAGCGGGTCCTGGAAGATCATCGCCATCCGGCGCCCGCGCAGCCCGTTCAGCTCGCGTTCCGTCAGGCCCACCAGCTCGCGGCCGTCGAGCGCGATGGAGCCGGTGACTTGGGCACCGGTGTGCAGTCCCAGGACCGCCATGGAGGTGACGGACTTCCCCGAACCGGACTCGCCCACGATGCCGAGGGTGCGGCCCCGGTGGACGTCGAAGTCGAGCGAGTCGACGGCCCGTACGGGGCCGCGCGGCGTCGGGAACGTCACGCTCAGGTTCCGTACGGAGAGCAGGACGTCGTCCGCGTCCGGGGGCGGGGCGGGGT
>NZ_JBJHPC010001142.1:0-769 GCF_045257485.1 Streptomyces sp. YS-3
GGCTCCCGGCTCCCTGGCGGACACCGACCCGGCACCCCCGCCCCTGCGCAGCGGCACGGCGGAAACACTACGCAGGGTGGCGGCACGCTAGCGCCCCAAAGGGGCGCGGGGAACTGCGCGAGCAACCCAAGACAACCCGCACACGAAGAACGACGGTCCGCCCCCCCAGGGGCGCGGGGAACTGCGCGAGCAACCCAAGCCGACCCGCACACGAAGAACGACGGTCCGCCCCCCAGGGGCGCGGGGAACTGCGCGACCAGCCCAGGACAGCCCGCAGACGAAAACCGCACTCCGTCCCCGAAGGGCCGCGGGGAACGGCGCAAGCACCCCACAACGGCCCGCACCCGAACGGCCCGGGCCCGAGGGGGACGCCCCCTCAGACCCCCGCGCCCAGCACGGAGTTCACCCGCTGCGGATCACCGCAGACGATCAGCAGCGCCCCGGCCCGCTCCCGCGCGACCGACAGCGCGCCGACAGCCGCGTCGTCCCCGCCGTTGACGGCGACGATCACCACGGGACGCCCGGCCGCACGCTCGACGGACGCGGCCGACGCGTAGAACACGTCGTCGCGGGCGTCGTGCTGCGCCCAGTACGACTCCTCGCCGAAGGACAGCTCGTGCGCCGCCCACGGGTGCGGGTCACCGGTGGTGAGGACCAGGATGTCGCCCGGCGCGCTGCGCGGGAGCGGGCCGGGGCGCTGCTGATCGTCTGCGGTGATCCGCAGCGGGTGAACTCCGTGCTCCGTGCTGGGCGCGGGGGTCTGAGGGGG
>NZ_JBJHPC010001143.1:0-767 GCF_045257485.1 Streptomyces sp. YS-3
CCGGCTCGTAGCTGTACAGGAGGTAGTTGACCTCCGTTTCCGGGGTGATCCAGCCGTTGCGCTCGAAGATGCGGGCGACCATGCGCTGGGCCGAGCGGATGGTCCAGCGGTCGAAGAACATCTGCGACTTCTGGCCGGTGGTGCCGGAGGAGGTCAGATGCAGGTCGACGTCCTCGCGCGGGATGGACAGCACTTCGTGGCGCTTGAAGAAGGTGGCGTGCACCAGCGGGGCCCGGTACGGGTGTGCGGGCGGCGTCGCCTCGTACAGCGAGCGGAAGAACGGGGAGCGCTCGGCGTGCCAGGCGTTGGTCTCCGCCATGGCCGCGGCGAACAGTTCGTCCACGGCCGGTCCGACGGCGTACGGGTCGGTCAGGTCGCACAGCTCCTGCACATGCGGCAGGAGCGCGGGGTCGGGGACGCCGACCGGGGCGAGATGGGGGTTCATGAGGCAACCTCTAGGGTGGGCAGGTAGGTCGACGCCCAGGCCGACAGATAGCAGTCCAGATAGGGCTGGAGGGGCGGCTCGTAGCTGTACAGGAGGTAGTTGACCTCCGTTTCCGGGGTGATCCAGCCGTTGCGCTCGAAGATGCGGGCGACCATGCGCTGGGCCGAGCGGATGGTCCAGCGGTCGAAGAACATCTGCGACTTCTGGCCGGTGGTGCCGGAGGAGGTCAGATGCAGGTCGACGTCCTCGCGCGGGATGGACAGCACTTCGTGGCGCTTGAAGAAGGTGGCGTGCACCAGCGGGGCCCGGTACGGGTGTGCGG
>NZ_JBJHPC010001144.1:0-758 GCF_045257485.1 Streptomyces sp. YS-3
GCCCCCGTACCGGCGTGCGCGCCGCCGCGAGCACCCCCGCGTACACCATCACCACTCCCATGGCGACCGCCAACAGCCAGACGCGCCCGTCCAGTTCGGCCAGCCGCCCCACGCTCACGCGCTGGTCGTTCTTGAAGGCGAGGAGCTTGTCCAGCGGGTCGGGCAGCACTTGCGCCAGCGCCCCGGTGGCATGCCCGTTCCACGGGACGAGCAGGCCGAGCGGAAACGCCAGCCATACCCCGTTCGGCGCGCCCAGCAGCGCGGCGCCCGCGACGCGCCCGGGGTGGCCGTCGTCCGTCATCGCGTACGCCGCCGCCGCGAGCCCCGCCGCCACCGCCAGCAGGGCCACCGCGACCAGCGCCGACGCGGCGGGCCGTACCGCCCGGTGCAGCCACTCCCAGCCGCGCGGCAGCGGCGAGCGCCGTGCGGCGAGCAGGGCGACCAGCAGTACCCCTAGCACCCAGAACACCGCGCCCACCAGCGAGTCCGCCGTGTTCACGGTGAACCCGACCCGCGCCTTGGCGTCCGCGAGCCGGCCCAGCCGGTCCGGCAGCAGCCCGCCGATGCCGCCGATGTCCCCGAGGTCGCCCAGCCCGGGGATCGACACCTTGCCGGAGCCCGGCGACCCGCCCGTGTCGAGGCCGAGCGAGCTCCCGTCGATGGTGACCAGGTCGTGGCCCGCCCAGGCGAGCCCCGCCACCACCCCGACGAACAGCACCACGACCCCACCCGCCCGTGCCGCCAGCTCCGCCCCGGGC
>NZ_JBJHPC010001145.1:0-755 GCF_045257485.1 Streptomyces sp. YS-3
GCTCCGGGGACGTGGACGGCAGGGGTGACCCGTCCGTCCCGGTCGGCGTGGGCGCCGGATCGCTGGGCGCGCCGGTCACCCCGGTGGCCGGGTGCGAGCCGCCCGGTACGGGAGAGCCCTCACCGGTCCCGGGCCCACTCGTGGTCGTACCGGCCGGTCCCGGCCGCGTACCGCCGGGGCTCGGATGGTGCCCCTTGCCGTGGCCGTTCCGGGCCGGTACGGCGCTGGGCCGCTTGGGACCGCCCACATCGCTCGCGTCGGGGGCGGGCGCGGAGGTCTCCTGGGAGATCTCCTCCTCTTCGTGTACGGAGGTGGCAGCGCCCCGGTCGTCCGGCGGCGGCTCCAGGGCGATCCGCGCCAGCCCCAGCGCGCCGGCCGCGAGGACCACACCCGCCGATCCGAACAGCACGAGGCGCCCGCGTCGCTTACGGGCGCGGCGGCGCGGGCGGGCCGCCGCCCGGGGCGGTTCGCGGCGCGCGCGGCGGTGACCGGTGGGGGCGGGGGCCGCACCGGGTGCGGCGGCCTCGTACACCCCGAGGTCGATGGCTTGGTGCTGCCGCAGCTCCTCCGCGGGGGTGCCGCATCCGGCGCAGGCCAGTGCGCCGTTGAGGTGCCGTCGGCAGGCGTGGCAGTAATCCATGGCCAACGGAGGCTATGCGCGCAGCCGTCGACAATGGGGGCCGGGAATGTGTGGATCTTGTGTGGAACCCCTCCCTCCGGGGCGTGGCGGGGGCACGAAGTCGGGCGTTCGGTGC
>NZ_JBJHPC010001146.1:0-747 GCF_045257485.1 Streptomyces sp. YS-3
GTCGAAGAACGGGGCGAACGGGGGCTGCGGCGGGGGCTGGACCGAGTGGAGCGGCGACCAGACCTCGCGGTCGATCTCGGTGAGGGCGGCTGCGTCAGTGAGACGGGCGGGACGTATGTACGGCTCGGACATGGGGCAACTGTGCCATCGGGTACGGATGAGGAAGCATGGTTTTCGCCCCGGAGCGGGGCACCCTCCACCATCGGGAGAAGGCGGCATGCGGATCGCGATCACGGGCTCGACCGGGCTCATCGGCACGGCGCTGGGACGGTCGCTGCGGGCGGACGGGCACGAGCTGGTCCGGCTGGTGCGGCGTCCGGCGCGTACCGGCGACGAGGTCGAGTGGGACCCGCGGCGCCAGTACGTGGACGCGGCGGGGCTCGCCGGGTGCGAGGCGGTGGTCCATCTCGCCGGCGCCGGGGTCGGGGACCACCGGTGGACCGAGGCGTACAAGAAGGAGATCCGCGACAGCCGGGTGCTCGGCACGGCCGCCCTCGCCGAGGCCCTGGCCTCGCTCGACGAACCGCCGAAGGTGCTGCTGTGCGGCACGGCGATCGGCTACTACGGCGATACGGGCACGCGCGCGGTGGACGAGGAGGCGCCGCCCGGCGACGGCTTCCTCGCGCGGGTGTGCGTGGAGTGGGAGGAGGCGGCGGCCCCGGCCCAGGAGGCGGGCATCCGTACGGTGTTCGCCCGCACCGGGCTGGTGGTCGCCCGCGAGGGCGGCGCCTGGGGCAAGCTCTTCCC
>NZ_JBJHPC010001147.1:0-746 GCF_045257485.1 Streptomyces sp. YS-3
GTGCTGCGACGGACGCTGACGGCGGCCATGGCCGCCGTCAGCGTCCGTCGCAGCACCGCGGCGAACCGCACCGGATGGGTGCTCAGACCCACATGGCCGCCCGGGAACTCGACCAGCCCGGTGCCGAACCGCTCCGCCAGCACCTCCGCCGGGCGGGCGAGCAGCAGGCCCCGCGAGGCGCGCCCGCAGGCCGGGACCAGCCGCCCGGAGTGCGCCGCCAGCGCCTCCAGGTCCGGCAGGTGGCCGCTGAACTGCCGCAGTTCGCGCTCCAGGAACTGCGGCATGTTCTCCCGCATCCGCCGGAAGCGCTCGGCGTCGTCCGGAGCGCGCTCCGGCCCCGCGGCCCGCTCCCGTGCGTCGTCCGGCTCGTCGGCGCGTTCCTGGCCCGCCGCCGCGCCCAGTGCGGCCATCGCCGCCTCCAGACCGTCGCGGCCGAACGCCTCGACGACGCCCGCGAACGCCGCCCGCCACCGGTCCGCGTCGGGCAGCAGCCCCAGCGTGGGCGGCTCGTGGGCCACCACCAGGCGCAGCCGCTCCGGGTGGCGGGCGAGCAGGTCGAGCGCGACGATCGCCCCCGAACTGGCGCCGAAGACGAACGCGGGCCCGTCCGGCGAGACCTCGTCGAGCAGCCGCCGCATGTCGTCGCTGTGCGTCCGCACCCGCTGGTCGTGGCCGCGCTCACCGGCGGCGCTGCGGGACTTGCCGCGCGGGTCGACGGCGACGACGGTGAACCGGTCGGCGGGCTC
>NZ_JBJHPC010001148.1:0-744 GCF_045257485.1 Streptomyces sp. YS-3
CGCCCACCCCGTCCCCGTACCAGGAAGGTGTCCGTCACCGTGGAAAGCGCCGCCCGGACCGCCCCGGCAGCTGTGATCGTCGCCATCGACGGCCCGTCCGGCACCGGCAAGTCCAGCACCTCCAGGGCGGTCGCCGCCAAGCTGGGGCTGAGCTATCTGGACACCGGCGCCCAGTACCGGGCGATCACCTGGTGGATGCTCATCAACGACATCGACACGGACGACCCGGCGGCGATCGCGACGGCCGCCGCCAAGCCGGTCATCGTCTCGGGGACCGACCCGAACGCGCCGACGATCACCGTCGACGGCCTCGACGCCGCCGGTCCGATCCGTACGCAGGAGGTCACCGCCAAGGTCAGCGCGGTCAGCGCCGTCCCGGAGGTGCGGGCGCTCGTCACCCAGCTCCAGCGCGACACGGCGGCCTCCGCGCCGGCCGGGATCGTGGTCGAGGGCCGTGACATCGGCACGACCGTGCTGCCCGACGCCGACCTGAAGGTGTTCCTCACCGCCTCCCCGGAGGCGCGTGCCGCCCGCCGCAGCGGCGRGCTGAAGGGCGTGGACGTCGCCTCCACCCGGGAGGCCCTGCTGAAGCGGGACGCGGCCGACTCCGGCCGCAAGACGTCCCCGCTGGCCAAGGCGGCCGACGCCGTCGAGGTGGACACCACCGAGCTCACCCTCGACCAGGTCATCGAGTGCGTGGTCACGCTCATCGAGGAGAAGCGAGCCGCCCTGTGACAGCCCTCC
>NZ_JBJHPC010001149.1:0-740 GCF_045257485.1 Streptomyces sp. YS-3
GGACGCCGGTCCTGGCCTCCGCGTGGTGTTCCACCGGCGCGCCGCTGGGCAGGAAGAACGCCGTGAAGGGCTCGGGCGGCAGGTCGATGGTTCCGGCCCGTTCCACCGCGCGTCCGGGACAGTCGAGGTCCACCGGTTGGTGACCCCTCATGTCCGGCGGACTGGCCGGCTCCTTCACCGTCCCGCAGGGCGCCGGCGCCGGTACGTACAGGGTGACGGCCATCTGCGAAGCCGCGTCCGCGACCGGCGGTGGCACGGTGGACGCGGGGTCGGTGTCCGCCCGGCCGGGGCCGCCCGAGGCCCTCTCCGCCTCGCGGACCTTCACGGTGACCCCGCCACCCCTCACACCGCCGCCCACGGGGAAGTACGAGATCACCATCCATATGACGGACTACCCCGCCGCCTGCACCTGGGGGAGGATCCTGGTCGGCGGAAAGGGGCTGCTCGACCCTTGGCTGGACGGGGACTCGAACAAGGGCGACGCCGCGCCCGGCCACTGGAGGTTCATCGACCTCCATGCCTACATTCCCCCGGACATGAGGGGTCACCAACCGGTGGACCTCGACTGTCCCGGACGCGCGGTGGAACGGGCCGGAACCATCGACCTGCCGCCCGAGCCCTTCACGGCGTTCTTCCTGCCCAGCGGCGCGCCGGTGGAACACCACGCGGAGGCCAGGACCGGCGTCCTGCCCAAACCCGATCTGCCGGGGATCACACCACTGCCTCCCACCCCCACCCCC